>JASLBD010000368.1 GCA_030146745.1 Allosphingosinicella sp.
GCCGAGGTGGCTTATTACCTGCCCGACCACCCCAAGCTCATCCAGCTCTTCGTCTGGCAGCAATATGACGTCGCGCCGCGCTTCCCCGTCCTCCACCGCTTCCTCGACCATTGGCGAACCGACATCGAGGCGGTGCTCCACTCGGTCCGGGTCGCGCACCAGCACCTCATCCGCCCCGCCGAATGGCGCGCGGTCGACGGCGTGATCTCGATCAACTGAGGGACGCGCGGTCCGGCGGTGGAGCGGCCTGCCGGGTGGAGAATTGGACACTGAAACGCGTTCAGGGTGACGGCTGGACCGCCGGGCGGTAGGATCCTCATCGTTCAGGCCCAGCCCCCGGGAGAATGACCATGGTCGGACAGGCCGTCCACCCCGACATCCTCACCCGGCTGATGGAGCCGGTCGCGACCGCGCTCGAAATATTCGGGGTCTTGGTCATCGTCGCCGGAATCCTGTGGGCGACGGGCCGCTTCCTTCTGCGCGACCTGCGCTCGGGGGACGGGGTCAAGGCCTACGAGCATTACCGCGCCAATCTCGGCCGCGGAATCCTGCTCGGGATGGAGATACTGGTCGGCGCCGACATCGTCGCCACCGTCACCGCGCCCCTGACCTTCCGGAGCGTCGGCCTGCTCGGCCTCATCGTCCTCATCCGGACCTTCCTCAGCTTCTCGCTCGAGACCGAGATCGAAGGCCGCTGGCCCTGGCGCCGGCGGGGGACGCCGGGAGAGACGGAGTCGCGCTGAAGCTAGAAGCCCAAGGTGAACCTTATCGCCGCCCCCAGATCCGCGTCCATCGCCGCCACGTTGCCCGGATGGCGGCGGGCGAAGGCGTTCGCGCTGAGGTGGCCGGCGCCCGCGAACAGGTCTAGGCCGTAGGCCGCCTCGAGATCGATCTCGCGTCCGGTGGGCGCGAGGTTGAAGAAGCGGCTCTCATAGCCGGCGGTCAGGGTCTCGTAGCTGTAGGAGACGGGCACGTTGAGGTCGAAGCCGCCCGAACGGACCCGCAGCGGCTGCATCAGCCGAACCGCGAAGCGATCGCCGGAGCGCAGCAGGGAGCTCCGGGCGAGGTCGATCGACCAGGCATCGGTGGCGAGGCGCCCGCTCTGCGCGAGGCCCGCGCCCGTCGGAACGTCGGTCCAGCCCAGGCGATAGCCGATCGAGGCGTCCCAGCCGCGGCCGAGGGCGACGGTGGCTCCGGCGTCGGCGAACCAGCTGGTCGCTCCGCCCACTCCGAGGAGCGGGGAGAAGCGGGCTCCGAACACCGTCGACTGCTCGTCGAGACGGGTGGCGCCCAGGCTCAGCCTCGCCGGGCCTACCCGCCGGTCGGCCGCGACCGAAAACAGTCCGTAGCGCGGCTGGACGACCGAGCGGTCGAAGCCCGGCTGGAGCACCTCGCCGCGCTCGGCGGTAACGGTCAGGCCGATCGTCCCGAGCCGGTGGCGCAGGCCGAGGGCGCCGGCCGAATCGCCCTGGAAGCCCATCCGGCTCATCGGATCCTGGGCGACGAGGAAGGCGTCCCGATAATGTCCGGTGAGGCGCCGCTCGAGCGTCTTGCCGCTCTCGGCCAGGCCGAGCGCCATCGAGAGGCGCGGGCTCAGCCGGCTTAAGGCGATGCCGGAAACCACCCGCGCCTTGCGCGCGTCCTCATAGGTCAGCCCGAGCTGGGCGAGGCCGACCTGCGGCTGGCCGCTCAGCTTGCGGTCGACCGTGATCGAGACCGCGACTCCGCGGGCGCCCGCGGTGGCCGTGCGGAGGCCCGGCCGGAACGCCCGGCCGAGCGGCCGATCCTGCTCGGCGCGCTGGAGGGCGGAGACCAGGTTCATCGTATAGGCGCGCGAGAAGCCGTCGAGCACGACCATTCCGCCCAGAGCGGTCCTTGAGTCGCCCATGGCCGTCGAGCCCTGGCTGCTTCCGGCGGCGGCGACATCGACCGCCTGGCCGCCCGGAAGGCTGAGGCTGCCCTGCGGCTGGAAGGCGCGCTCGATGTTGAGGATCCCGCGGCCGAAGATCACATCGGTGCCCGGCGCTCCGGCATCGTCGGCGCTGGCGAACAGGATCGCCATGATCTGCTGGCCGGTCAGGTTAGGAAAGGCGCTGGCGAGCAGGGCCGCGGCGCCGCTGATCACCGGCGCCGAAAAGGAGGTCCCGGACCAGGAGTACATCTGGCCGGTATCGTCGGGGGCCCGAACGCCCACCCCCATCGCGGCGAGATAGCTCGACGCCCCGGTGCCGGCCTTGTTGGAGAAGCCGGCGATATTGTCCGAAAAGTCCACCGCTCCCGCGATGATGACATTGCCCGCCGCCGAGGCGGACAGGGCGAAGGCGTCGGGGTTTCCGCCGGTGACCTCCTCGCCCGCGTTCCCGGCGGAGAGAACGACGAGGATTCCCGCCGAGGCGGCGCGAGCGATCGCCTCGTTGACGATTCCGCTCGGCTCGTCGCCGCCCAGCGAGATGTTGATCACCTTGGCGCCGTTCGTCCGGGCGAGGTCGATCGCCCGGGCGATGTCGGGGTCCTTGTGCTCGCAGCCGTCTTCGGCATCGCACTCCCCCGGGCTGGAGGTGTTGAAGGAGAGGATGGTCGAACCGAAGGCGACGCCCATGGTGCCGAGACCGTCCCGCGCGGCGGCGGCCACGGCTGCGACGGCCGTGCCGTGGCCCCCGATGTCGACGATACCGCGACTGCCGGCCACGTCCTGGCTGGCGGGGTCGATCTTGCCCGCGAACTCGGGAAGGCTGGGATTGATGCCGCTGTCGACGATCGCGATCTTCACACCCTGCCCGGTGGAGCCCTTGTCATAGGCGGCGATCGCGGCGTGGGCGGTGGCGCCGTTCGAGCGGCTGTATTCCGGATCGTTGAAACCGGTCGAAGCCGGCGGAGGCGGCGGGGGCGGGGGTGGAGGAGGAGGGGGTGGCGGAGGAGGCGGAGCCGGGGCGGGCGGGGGCGCCGAAATCGGGGCGGGACCGCCTCCGCCGCCGCCGCCGCAGCCCGAAAGGACGAGCGCGGCCGCGCAGGCGGTCATGAGCAGGGCATTGTGTGTGAGCCTGGCGTTCATCCCCGGCCTCCAGCTAACTGGTTCATATTTGGGAGTTTTCCGATCCTCTCCCTATCCTGCCGATGCTTTCAATTTGCTGAAGACCCGATGCGCCCTATGAGGCGGCCATGCTCCCCTCCCCGCTCACATCGATCGACTGCTGGATCTTCGACCTCGACAACAGCCTGTATCCGGCCTCGGCCAACCTTTTCGAGCTGATCGATATTCGCATGGGCGAGTATATCGCCAAAAGACTCGGTTGCACCATGGCCGAGGCGCGAATCATTCAGAAGGGCTTCTTTCGGGACCACGGCACCACCTTGGCCGGGCTGATGAAGGAGCATGGAGTCGAGCCGCGCGACTTCCTCGATTACGTTCACGACGTCGACTTCGCCCGGCTCACCGCCGACCCGCGGGTGGTGGCGGCGCTGGACCGGCTGCCGGGCCGCAAGTTCGTCTTCACCAACGGCGACGAATCCTATGCGCGGCGCGTGCTCGACCGGCTCGGCCTCGCCAACGCCTTCGACGGGGTCCACGACATCCACGCCATGGACTATGTCCCCAAGCCGGATCCGCGCGCCTATGCGGCGATGTGCGAGCGCCACGGCATCGTCGCGACCCGCGCGCTCTTCGCCGAGGACATGGCGAGGAACCTGGTTCCGGCCAAGCAGCTCGGGATGACCACCGTCTGGGTCGACAACGGTTCGGAGCAGGCCAGCCACGATGCCGATCCCGCCTTTATCGACTATCGCATTACCGATATCGGCGATTGGCTGAGCGAGATCACGGGAGGAGTGGCGGCATGAGCGACGCACTGAGGAGCGTGATCGAGGACGCCTGGGAAAGGCGCGAATCGCTCGGCGGCGCGGAAGACGAGACCAGGCAGGCCGTCGAGGCGGCGCTCGCTTTGCTCGATTCAGGCGAGGCTCGGGTCGCCGAGAAGGGCGAAGGCGGAGGCTGGACCGTCAACCAGTGGCTCAAGAAGGCCGTCCTCCTCTCCTTCCGGCTGACTCCGATGGAGGCGATAGAAGGCGGCCCGGGCGGCGCCCATTGGTGGGACAAGGTGCCGTCCAAATTCGCCGAATGGGGCCCTAACCGCTTCGCAGGCGCCGGCTTCCGCGCCGTCCCCGGCGCGATCGTCCGCCGCGGCGCCTTCATCGGCAAGGGCGCGGTTCTGATGCCGAGCTTCGTCAACATCGGCGCCTGGGTCGGCGAAGGCACGATGGTCGACACCTGGGCGACGGTGGGGAGCTGCGCCCAGATCGGCCGGAACGTGCACATCTCCGGCGGCACCGGCATCGGCGGAGTGCTCGAGCCGCTTCAGGCCGGGCCGGTCATCGTCGAGGACGATTGCTTCATCGGCGCCCGCTCGGAGGTCGCCGAGGGCGTGATCGTCGAACAGGGAGCGGTCCTCTCCATGGGCGTATTCCTCGGCGCCTCGACCAAGATCGTCGACCGCGACAGCGGCTTGGTCCACATGGGACGTGTCCCCGCTTATTCGGTGGTCGTGCCCGGCACCCTCCCCGGAAGGAACGGCGGCCCGGGCCTCGCCTGCGCGGTGATCGTCAAGCGCGTCGACGCCCGCACCCGCTCCAAGACCAGCATCAACGAGCTTCTGCGGGACTGACCTCGTCATCCCGGCGAAAGCGGGGACCTCGGGACGAGAAGTCTAGGGCCATCAGACCCCGGTCATTCCCGCGGAGGCCGGAATCCATGAACACCGCCCCATGAAAACCCCGCACCCCGGTGTTCGTGGAACCCGGCCTCCGCCGGGATGACGAGTTCCTCGCCCGTCACCTCCCGAGCCCCTCCTTCAGCAGCAGCGCCGCCCTGCCGCTCTCCCAATCCTCCATTCCGACCACCCGCCAGACCTCGCGCCCCCGCGAGTCGTAGAGGATGGTCGTCGGCAAGGTATCGGCCTTGAGCCCGGTCATCAGCGCCATTTGCGGGTCGAGCCAGGTCTCGATGTCGCGATAGCCCTGCTTCGCGAAGAAGGCTTCGACCTTCTCCCGGCCGTCCAGATCCTGGCTGACGGTCAGGACGTGGAGGCGGCCCGCCTCCCGGGCCGCCAGCCGATCCAGAGTCGGCATCTCGGCGATGCAGGGAGCGCACCAGGTCGCCCAGAGGTTGAGGAGCACCGGCCTGCCCCGGAAGTCGGCGAGGCTGGCCGGCTTTCCCTCGGGGTCCTCGAACGCCGTCGCCGGCGCCGCTTCGCCGGCGTGGGAACGATCGAGCCGCCCCGTCGGCTGCGCCTGCCGAGGGCCGCTCCAGCCCGGCTGGTCGGGGCCGGCGGCGTTGTCGGACCGGCTACCGTCGCCGCAGGCGGCGAGGGCGAGGAGCAGTAGAAGGGCTGGCCTCATGCCCGCCGCCTAGGTCGGCAGGGCCGCGGCCGCAATCCCCGCCGACGCCGAGGCCGGCGTCTCTCCGCTTCCCCTCGCGGAATGGCCTTGGCCGTCCCGGCCCGCCTGCGCTATGGCGGCGGCTCATCATGCGCATCCTGCTCCCCCTCCCCGCCTTCGCCCTGCTCGCCGCCTGCGGCAATATGGAGCCGCTCCAGCCCAGGGCCGGCGCCAAGGACGGGGGGGGCATGCCGGCGAAGCCCGCCATGGCGGCGCGGGCGCCGACCACCGACGAGCTTTTGACCCCGCCGCCCCAGGCCCGGCCAGCCCGCCAGGACGACGGCCTTCGCCGCTCCGAGGAGCGCGAGGACGACCCCTTCGACCTTCCCCCGACCCGCTGACCGCGCGGGCACGCCAATTTCTCCGGAGACGACATTGAAGAAAGTCAGAAAGGCGGTCTTCCCCGTCGCCGGCCTCGGCACCCGTTTTCTGCCCGCCACCAAGGCGGTGCCCAAGGAGATGCTGACCGTCGTCGACCGGCCGCTCATCCAATATGCTGTGGAAGAGGCGCTGGAGGCCGGGATCGAGCAGATGATCTTCGTCACCGGCCGCGGCAAGACCGCGCTCGAGGATCATTTCGACATCGCCTACGAGCTCGAGGCCACCATGCGCGGGCGCGGCAAATCGCTCGACATACTGAACAGCACGCGTATGCCGCCCGGCTCGGTGGTCGCCGTCCGCCAGCAGGAGCCGCTCGGCCTCGGCCATGCCGTCTGGTGCGCCCGCGAGATTGTCGGCGACGAGCCGTTCGCCGTGTTCCTGCCCGACGAGGTGATGGTCGGAAGCCCCAACTGCACCCGCCAGCTCGTCGACGCCTATGAGAAGGTCGGCGGCAACGTCGTCGCCGTCCTCGAGGTGCCGCCCGAGGAGACCCACAAATACGGAGTCGTCGATCCGGGCGCGCGCGACGGCAAGCTCACCGAGATCAAGGGGCTGGTCGAGAAGCCGGCGCCCGGAACGGCGCCTTCGAACCTGATGCTTCCGGGCCGCTACGTCCTCCAGCCCGAGATCATGGAGGCGCTGGGCAAGGTGGGGCGGGGCGCCGGCGGCGAGATCCAGCTCACCGACGCGATGGCGGCGATGATCGGCACCCAGCCCTTCCACGGCCTCGCCTTCGACGGCGAGCGCCACGATTGCGGCCACACATTGGGCTTCGTCATCGCCAACGTCGCACTGGCGCTGAAGCGGGACGACGTCGCGCCGGCCCTGCGCGACTATCTGAGCGGCCTCTAGATGAGCTGCGCGGCCATCCTCGTCGGCGACGGACCCGTCCGGCCGGTGAAGGGCGAGGAGGCCGCCCTTTATTCTGGCCCCGGCTTTGTCTGGGTCCATGTCGACGGCGGCAGCGACGAGGAATTGCACCTGCTGCGCGGCAACGACATTCCCGATGTCGCCGCCAATGCCCTGGTCGCCACGGAGACCCGCCCGCGCTGCGACCGGATCGAGGAGGGCGCCATCGTCAACCTTCGCGGCCTCGCGGCGGAGGAGCTGGACGACAGCGACCGGCTCGTCTCGATCCGTATGTGGGTGAGGCGCGGCAGGGTGAGCAGCGTCACCCGGCGGTCGCTCGCCGCGACCCCGGCCGTTGCCGCGATGATGGAGTCGGGAAGGATCCTGGATCCGGGCGATCTCGTCGCCGCCTTCGCCCGGGCCATTTCGAGGGAGCTCGATCCGGAAGTCGCGCAGCTCGGCGACACGCTGGACGATTATGAGAGCGAGCTGGACGACAGCCGCGCTCTCTACCGCCTGCGCAGCGCCATCGCTCGAATCCGCTCCGATGCCATCGCCTATCGCCGCTTCGTGGCCCCCAATCGCGACGCGCTCCTGACGCTTGCCGATCTGGACTTCGACTGGCTGGCCGAAGAGGACCGGCTCCACATCCGCGAGGCCGCCGACCGCTTCGCCCGGATGACCGAGGAGCTGGAAGCGGTGCGCGAGCGCTCCGCTTTGCTCCACGAGCAGCTCACCGATCTGCGCGGCGAGCAGATGGATGCGCGCGCGCTGGTCATCTCGATCGTCGCCTTCATCTTCCTGCCGCTGACCTTCATCACCGGCCTGCTCGGGATGAACGTGGAGGGCATACCCTATGCGCAGGAGCCCTGGGCTTTCTGGGGCGTGGTCGTCTTCTGCGTGGCGATCGGAGCTCTGGTGCTGGGCTGGTTCATGTGGAGGCACTGGCTTAGGCGGTCGGGATAGGGGGGAACCCCAAGCGTCATGCCGAACTTGTTTCAGCATCCAGGTCGGAGCTGCCTCGGGGGACGAGAACTGGACCTGAAACAAGTTCAGGGTGACGCTTGGGGAAGGTCGACCTTTACCGCTCGGGACTCAATCGGAAGCAGCAGAAGCGCGAGCGCGCATACCGCGCCGGCCGCGGCCATGAGGTAAGCTCTCCGGCGGTAATCCCGCACGGCCTGGACGGCGCAATAGATCGACACCAGCAGCAGTACGGCCATCCAGGCGGCCATGTCCGCCATCCTAGCCCCCGAACCTCTCGCGCAGCGCCATCATCGCCAGCGCCGCCTTGGCCGCCTCGCCGCCCTTGTCCTTTTCGTCCGGCCGGGCGCGGGCCAGCGCCTGGGCCTCGTTCTCGACCGTCAATATGCCGTTGCCGATCGCCAGCCGGTCCAGGGTCAGCGCCATGATCCCGCGCGCGCTTTCGCCGGCGACGATCTCGAAATGATAGGTTTCGCCCCGGATCACCACGCCCAAAGCGACGAAGCCGTCATAGCGCTCCGTCTCCGCGGCCAGCGCGATCGCCGCCGG
>JASLBD010000383.1 GCA_030146745.1 Allosphingosinicella sp.
CCCGGGCGCTCGGGCGGATCTTCGAGCGGCGCGGCTGGCGGGCGCTCTACACCCGGATCGACCCGCGCTACCTCCACCTCGATACCCAGTTCACCATGGTGTCCCGGCATCGCGCCGTGGCGTGCCTGGAGACGCTCGAGATCGGGTTCGCCGCGACGATGGCGGAGCTCGGCGTCGAGCTGCTCCCGGCCACGCCGGGCGAGGTCGATCGGCTCGAGGCCAATCTGCTCAGCCTCGGAGGATGCCGGATCCTCGCGCCCGCGGGCGAGACCCGGATCAACCGCGCGCTTCGGCGGCTCGGCCATGACCTGATCGAGGTCGAGATCGACCAGTTCGTCCGCTGCGGCGGCGGGGTGCATTGCCTGACCATGCCGCTGAGCCGGACCGCCCCGCTGTCGTGACGGGCGCCGACGCCGGGCTCTCCGATCTTCTCGAGGCGCTGGGCGCGGCCGATTATCGATTCGTCACCGTGACTCCCGAGACTCACCGCCGGGTGCTGGAGCGCGACCCCGGCCGGGCCGCGCGCGACCTGCGGGACGTCTTCGGCTGGAACCTGCCTTTCGAGCAGGACCTGCTTGCGCCGGACCTGAGCAACGCCCTCGAGCAGAGCGGAATGATCTCGAAGGACGGGGAGCTGTGCAGGAGCCGGGTGCGGGTCGCGTCGGCAGGGGACCGGTTGTTCCTGCATTCCGCTTACCCGACCGATGCGGCCGATGCCGTCTTCTTCGGCCCCGACAGCTACCGCTACGTACGATTCCTCGGGGACGCGCTGCCCCGCCTCGCTTCGGCCCGCCGGCTCGTCGACATCGGCGCCGGCAGCGGAGTCGGTGCGATCATGGCGGCGACGATGTTGCCCGGCACCCGAGTCAGCGCGACCGACATCAACCCGCTCGCCCTGCGCTTCGCCCGAATCAACGCCCGCCACGCCGGAGTGGAGCTCGAAACGGTCGAGACGAGCGGGCTCGACGGAGTCGAGGGGCCGGTCGACCTGGTCATCGCCAACCCGCCCTTCATCGCCGACCCGGCGGGGCGCCTCTACCGCGACGGCGGCGAAATGCACGGCGCCCGCCTCTCCCTCGACTGGGCCCTCGCGGCGGCCCGCCGGATCGAGCCGGGCGGAACGGTGCTTCTCTATACCGGGAGCGCGATCGTGAAGGGCCGAGACTCGCTGCAGGACGCGCTGGCGGAGAAGCTGCCCGACCTCGGCTGCTCGCTGCGCTACGCCGAGATCGACCCGGACATATTCGGCGAGCTGATCGATCAGCCCGGCTATGAGGATGTCGAGCGCCTGGCGGCGGTCGGAGCCGCGATAGGCAAGGGCTGAGCCTTCCCAAAAGACACAAAAGTCCCTCATACCGGGCTTGAGAATCCTTTGTTTTCAGTCGGTGCCGGATTCGACTCCCGCTGCAGCCGAGCGAGCACGGCCGACAAGGCGGCGGCGGGATCGGAGCCGCGGAGCCGGGTGTCCGCACGGCGGTCGAGCGCGTTCAGAACGGCCATGGCGAGGCGGTTGTCGTAGCGGTGACGCTCGCCGACGACCCGGCCGTCGCGGACGATCGGAACCGTCTCGCCGAGCAACGCGCGCTCGAGGCTCTTGTCGAGCGTCCGATCCTGCCCCCAGCCCAGCGCCCTGCCCCAGGCCGCGGCGAAGCTTTCGCTCCCCGGCCGGTCGAGCAGCCGATAGGCGCTTCGGCGGGTCATCCCGACCCCCCTGGCCGCGACGCTGACGCAACCGCTCAGCGCCAGCCGAAGGATGAACCCTTTCTGCCGCTCCGCCGTCCAGCCGTCGTGCCGCGGTTTCCCCGGCACAGGCGTGAAGGCGAGCTGCTCGAGCGGCATGTCGTCGAGAAGGGCGAGCAGACGCGGCGGCGGGGCATATGAGTCGGCCATCCCGATTATATGCCTGATTCGGGTGCCTGTAGGAAAGTTCTTTTTTTGTTCTCAGTGCGCTTTATAAGTCGAGTCTCAACTCGGCGAGCGAGCGGCCGATCGGCTTCGCCCAGCCTTCGTCTCCCTGCGCCCGTGCATCGTCCAAAGCGTCCTCGATGGCGAAGGGGTCCGCCACCTGGAGGACGCGGATAAGCGATTCTGCCTGTGACAGGTCCTTGAACCGTTTCTCCCCGCTGGTGCGGAGGCGCTTCTGCGCCAGGATCAGCTTGTGCACGGCATAACGCGCCGGGGCCGGGATGATGACCCGCACGCCACTGCCCCAGAGCGCAACGGCCTCGACCGGCTGGTCGACGAGCCAGCGGAGATATTGAAGAGGGGCGGCACCCGCGCTGAGCTGCTTCAGCGGCATTGGGGTCGCATCGGTCCGGCGCAGGATCGGCGTCAGCAATTCTACCAGGCTATCCTTCCCTTTGAAACGAGACGAGTATTCCCGAAGGTCGAGTTCCGGGACGGCAGCAAGGCTAGGGTCGGCTCGCTGCAGGATTGTTTCCATTGCTTCGCCGTTTTCCGACGTGATCGCCAGATCTGCGGTGACGAGGTCGACATCCCCCGTGATCAGGCTGGCCTCAGGAAGGTAATGAGCCAACAGCGGTTCCATCAGCTGATAGGCACCCGTGCCCACCAGCACCATGCCCCGGCCGAACAAATCAGCGTCTGCGACGGCGTCGACGATCTTCCCCAGCCATCCGTCCGGGCCTCGCAATCCTCTCAGCTTCAGCATCCTGATCGTCGCGCGCCGCTCCCTCGACGCGACGGCTTCCCGTCGCACGGCAGCCGCTTTCTGGAGGACAGCCTCGTCGTCCGCGCGACCCAGGAAAATGTCGCGGCGCGTACCGGCCACCGGGACCTTCGCATATAGATAGGACGTGCCGCCGAGGGTCCGCTGGTAGATGGTGCCGCCCCTCTGCGCGAATCGAACCTGCTGCGCGAGATCGGCGTAAAGCGTGAGGAGCGGCGGCGGGATTGGGCGAAGCATACAGACACTTTTTGCACAAACTGTCTGTAATCGCCATTGGGAATTCTCATCCGCGCTCTTGAACCGCGCCGCCGCCCCTGCTAACGGCCCCGGCGTGACGGCGCGGGAGGAGTCTCGCGACGAGCCGATTTTTGTGCTATCGGTATTTTCGCAATGGCGGCCCCAATTGGTTGCCGAGAAATGCTTTTCGACGGAGAGTGACGGGCCTTTATGCAAATCATCGTTCGCGACAACAATGTCGACCAGGCGCTGCGGGCGCTCAAGAAGAAGCTGCAGCGTGAGGGCGTCTATCGCGAGATGAAGCTTCGCCGTCACTACGAGAAGCCGTCGGAGAAGCGCGCCCGCGAGCGCGCCGC
>JASLBD010000470.1 GCA_030146745.1 Allosphingosinicella sp.
CTTCTGGGCGGAGAAGGGCAGGGGCGCCTGGCTCAACGAGCGGCGCCTTCGGGTCTCCGCCCGCCGCGACCTCGCCGACGCCCTGATCGCCACCGGGGTGCCGTGGAAGGGCCACGGGCATCTCGACCGCTTCCAGAAGATCCTCGACGCCGTGGGTCCCGAAGTGGCCGGCATCCGCCGCTTCGGCTCGGCCGCTTTGGACCTCGCCTGGGTCGCGGCCGGCCGCTTCGACGGCTTCTGGGAGGAGGACCTCCAGCTCTGGGACGTCGCCGCCGGAATCCTGCTCGTCCGCGAGGCGGGCGGCTTCGTCACCGACTTCCGCGGCGCCGATTCGGCGCTCGAGAAGGGGCAGGTGCTGGCCGCCAACGACCAGCTCCATTCCAGGCTCCACAAGCTCGTGGCGGGGGCGCTTCGAACCTGAGCGAAATCGAGAGGCCCGGCGCCTTTTCCCTCTCTCGAGAAAAACGGGAGGGAGCAAAGCGGGGAACTCGGCAAGCCGGTTGGATTCCTTCATTATCTCCGCTCCGGCGAGCGAAGGGGCGACAATCCCTCAAGGGCCCCAAAGCGGTTGCGATGGCGGGGCCTGTGCCCTAGAAGCCGCCGCAACCTCGCGTCCCCCTGGAGAGTCTCGATGGCGTCGACCGCCGCCGGTTATCTGCCGATACTCCTGTTCCTCGCCGTCGCCCTGTCGCTGTCGCTGTCCTTCGTCGTCCTTCCGATGATGGTCTCGAAGCTGACCGGGGCGGCCAATCCCTATCCGGACAAGCTCGCCGAATATGAGTGCGGCTTCCCGGCCTTCGAGGACAGCCGGGCCCAGTTCGACGTCCGCTTCTACCTGGTCGCGATCCTGTTCATCATCTTCGACCTCGAGGCGGCCTTCCTTTTTCCCTGGGCGGTGACGCTCGGCTATATCGGGATCGCCGGCTGGGCTGCGATGATGATCTTCCTCGTCGAGCTCACCCTAGGCTTCGCCTACGCCTGGAAGAAAGGGGCGCTCGAATGGGAGTGATCCTCGATCCGAGGCATGAGAATGAGCGGCCGTCCGACCTCCAGCAGCCGGACCCCCGCTTCTTCGCCGACCTTCAGGGCGAAATTTCCGACAAGGGCTTCCTCGTCACCTCGACCGAGGATCTGTTCCAGTGGGCGCGGACCGGCTCGATGTGGTGGATGACCTTCGGCCTCGCCTGCTGCGCGGTCGAGATGATCCACGCCAACATGCCGCGCTACGACCTCGAGCGCTTCGGCGTGGCGCCACGCGCCAGCCCGCGCCAGTCGGACGTGATGATCGTCGCCGGCACCTTGTGCAACAAGATGGCCCCGGCCCTGAGGCGGGTCTACGACCAGATGTCGGAGCCGCGCTACGTCATCTCGATGGGCAGCTGCGCCAACGGCGGCGGCTATTATCATTACAGCTATTCGGTGGTGCGCGGCTGCGACCGCATCGTTCCCGTGGACATCTATGTCCCGGGCTGCCCGCCGACCGCCGAGGCGCTGCTCTACGGCGTCATGCAATTGCAGCGGAAGATCCGCCGCATCGGAACGATAGAGCGCTGAGATGGCGAACAACTCCGCGCCCCGGATCGCGCCCCGCGAAGGGCTGATCGACGAAGTCACGGCCGCGCTCGGCGATGCCCTGATCGAGGCGAAGGACGCGGTCGGCGAAGACTCCTTCACGGTCCGGCGCGAGAGCATCCTCGACGTCTGCCGCATCTTGCGGGATCGGTTCGAATATCAGCAGCTGATGGAGATCGCCGGGGTCGACTATCCGCAGCGGGCGGAGCGGTTCGAGGTGGTCTACCACCTGCTGTCGCTGACGAAGAACCACCGGATCCGGGTCCGGGTCTCGACCGACGAGGACATGCCGGTGCCGTCGGTGACGTCGCTCTGGCCCGTCGCGGGCTGGCTCGAGCGCGAGGTGTTCGACCTTTACGGGGTCATCTTCGACGGCAATGACGATCTTCGCCGGATCCTCACCGACTACGGTTTCCGCGGCTTCCCGTTCCGCAAGGACTTCCCGCTCTCGGGCTATGTCGAGCTGCGCTATTCGGAGGAGCAGAAGAGGGTGGTCTACGAGCCGGTGCGGCTCGCCCAGGACTTCCGCCCGTTCGATTTCCTCAGCCCCTGGGAGGGCGCGGCCTACATATTGCCGGGCGACGAGAAGGCGGCTCCGGAAGCGCCCGGAGCCCCGACTCCGCTCAAGGCCGGGGAGATCAAGAAATGAGGGGGGCTCTCGTCGTCCCAGCGAAGGCTGGGACCCCAGCGGGTGAAGACCACCTGCGCCTTTCACCCCCCGGGGCCCCAGCCTTCGCTGGGGCGACGGTGATCGCATGACCCTCGCCAGCGAGAACATGTCCCACGAGCAGCAGGTCGCCCGCTCCGGCGCGACCGAGTCCGAGATCGCCAATTACACGATCAACTTCGGGCCCCAGCATCCGGCGGCGCACGGCGTGCTGCGCCTGATCCTCGAGCTCGACGGCGAGATCGTCGAGCGGGTCGATCCCCATGTCGGACTGCTCCACCGCGGCACCGAGAAATTGTGCGAGTACAAGACCTACATCCAGTCCGTCCCCTACATGGACCGGCTCGATTACGTCTCGCCCATGTCGATGGAGCATAGCTACGTCCTCGCCATCGAGAAATTGCTCGGGCTCGAGGTGCCGCTGCGCGCCCAGTATCTGAGGACCTTCTTCGCCGAGCTGACGCGGGTGTCGAACCACCTGCTCAACATCGGAAGCCACATCATGGACGTCGGGGCGATGACTCCGAACCTGTGGCTGTTCGAGCCGCGCGAAGACATCATGAACTATTACGAGCGGGTGTCGGGCGCCCGGATGCACGCCAATTACTTCCGGCCGGGCGGAGTTCATCAGGACGTGCCGGCGGGGCTGCTCGAAGAGATCGTCGCCTGGTGCGATTCCAAGCTCCTGCCGATGTTCGAGGATTCGCTCAGCCTCGTCGTCGACAACCGCATCTTCAAGCAGCGCAACGTCGACATCAGCGTCGTGTCGAAGGAGGATGCGATCGCCTGGGGCTTCTCCGGGCCGATGATCCGCGCGGCGGGCATCCCCTGGGACATCCGCAAGTCGCAGCCCTACGACGCCTACGACCGGGTCGAGTTCGAAATTCCGGTCGGGACGAAGGGCGATTGCTACGACCGGATGATGGTCCGGGCCGAGGAGGTCCGGCAGTCGGTCCGGATCATGAAGCAGTGCCTCGACCAGATCCCCGAGGGGCCGATCGCCTCGCTCGACCGCAAGGTGGTGCCGCCCAAGCGGGCCGAGATGAAGCAGTCGATGGAAGCGCTCATCCACCATTTCAAGCTCTACACCGAGGGCTTCCACGTCCCCGCGGGCGAGGTCTATGTCGCCACCGAGAGCCCGAAGGGCGAGTTCGGAATCTATCTCGTCGCCGACGGCACCAACAAACCCTATCGGGTCAAGATCAGGCCGACCGGCTTCAGCCACCTGCAGGCGATGGACTTCATGACCCGGGGCCACATGCTCGCCGACGTCACCGCCATCCTCGGCTCGCTCGACATCGTCTTCGGGGAGATCGACCGGTGAGCCAGGTCCTTTTGCTCGCCATGTTCGTTCTGGCCCCGGCGACGGTGTTCGCTCAGCTTCCTGTGAAGGCGCGGCGGTATTTCCTCGCCGCCGCGGTCGCGGCGCTCTTCGCCTACACCCTGGTGGTGGGGCCGGCGGCCGGCGGCGGAGCGCTTCTCGTCCTTCCGCTCGCGCTGATGGGCATCATCGCGGCGGCGATCCTCGTCGAGGCGGTGGCCCTGGTGCGGCGGCTGCTCGGCAAGAAGGGGAGGCCCGCGGCGCATGGCTGACAAACGTACCATCGCCATGCTCGCTGTAACCGTCGCCGTCGTGGCGGTCGGTGCGTTCTACCTGTTCACCCCCGACGACCGCGCCGACGGCACGACGATGCGGACGGTCGGTGGCATCGGCGCGGTGCTGGTCCTGCTTCTGCTGGTCGCGCTCGCCTCCGGCTCCAGCCGCAAGCGCGACGCCCTCGACGAGGAAGAGCGCAAGGATGGCTGATATTCGCACTATCGCCGGCGCACTGACCGCCCCCTTTCTCGACATCACCTTCCGGGAGATCCGTCGGTGAGGCCGCTTTTCGCGATACTGGCAGCCTTGGCCTCCTTCGCAGCGCCCGTTGCTGCGAGCGCGACCTTGCCCCCGCCGCCGCCGCCGCATACCCCGCAACGTGCAGGCTGTGCCATGGCCGCTTTGGTGGCTGCCATCGATAGCAAAGACCGGTCATTCTTTTCGAATGGCCCCAAGGTCTATTCGGAACGGCTTGGAGAGGTCGCGTCCAGAGAATTGGATGAGTTCTTCACTGAGTTCACGGCTCAATCGGTGCGCAAACGCGCGGAGCCCCTTCGCCTCCATGACTGGGGGTTCCTGGAGGTCTCCGGAACCATGCCGCTCTACGTGATGACCCTCCAGCGAGGAGCGGGCGAGGGAGCGCACTGGTCCGCCTGGCTGATCCAATTCAAGTCGGATGCAATTATCAGTGTCAGGCGAGCAGACGAATTGTGGCCATTTGCCGACCACCGTCATCGTTTCGATTCTGACTGTTCCAAGGCTTGGGCGAATGGCTGACATCCTCCCCACCTCCATCGAACTCGACGAGGTCCGCGCCCGCTGGGGCGCGTTCGCCTTCACGCGCGAGAACGACAGGAAGGCGAAGCTGCTCGTCGACCGCTATCCGCCCGGGCGGCAGCAGAGCGCGGTCATTCCCCTGCTCGACCTCGCCCAGCGCCAGGTCGGGGCGGAGACGGATACCCAGGGCTGGCTGCCCATCCCGGTGATCGAATATGTCGCGAAGTATCTCGGCATGCCCTACATCCGGGCCTACGAGGTCGCGACCTTCTACACGATGTTCAACCTTCGCCCGGTCGGCCGCTTCCACGTCCAGGTCTGCGGCACCACGCCCTGCATGCTGCGCGGCTCGGACGACGTCTTCGCGGCCTGCAAGGCCAGGGGGATGAAGAAGGGCCAGACCACCGCGGACGGGCTCTTCACGCTTTCCGAGGTCGAGTGCCTCGGCGCCTGCGCCAACGCCCCGATGGTCCAGATCAACGACGACAATTACGAGGATCTGACCTTCGACAGCACGACCGCGATCCTCGAGG
>JASLBD010000053.1 GCA_030146745.1 Allosphingosinicella sp.
CTTGACCGTCTCGAGCCCGCCGATCGTCTCGACCAGCACCGACTGCTTGGCCATGCCCTCGCCCATCGCCCGCGCCGACAGCCGGTCCATCGCCGGCTGGGTGAGCGCCCCGACGAGGATGACGAGCGGGACCATCAGGGCCGGAACGGCCACCACCCAGCCGCCGATGACCCAGATCACGAAGAGGGTCAGGATGATGAAAGGCAGGTCGACGACCGCGGTCAGGGTCGCGGAGGTGAAGAAGTCGCGAAGCGCCTCGAGCTCGCGCATCAGCCCGGTCAGCGATCCGGTCGAGCCCTTCTTGAGGTCGAGGCGAAGCCGAAGCAGCCGCTCGAACAGCGTCTCGCCGACGTCCCGGTCGATCCCGGCGCCGGCGATGTCGACGAAATAGGCGCGCAGCATCTTCAGGATGAAGTCGAAGACGACGACGATTGCGAGGCCGATCGACAGCGCCACCAGCGACGAGGTGGCGTTGTTGGGAACCACCCGGTCGTAGACGATCATCGTGAACAGCGACGTCATCAGGCCGAAGATGTTGATCACAACGGCGGCCAGCGCGACCTTCATGAAGATCGCTCGGTTGCGCCGCATCGGCTCCATCAGCCAAGCCGCGAAACGCGGCTGCGAGGCCGGCCTGACTTCGTGCTCGCTACTCACCCTGGCCTCCGACTCGGACGGGATCGATGTCCAGCAGATCGAGAAGATTGCCGGTACGCGACAGCAGCACGTAGCGGGCCGCGTCCAGTTCGCTCAAGGTCCGGATGAAGGCGGTGGCGGTCTCGAAATAGGCGTCCTCGGCGGCGACCACGTCGAACAGATTGCCCCGCGAGTTGATGAACCGCTCGATCAGGACGTCGCGCGACTGGCGGCTGGCGAGGTAGCTCGCCTCCAGCGCCCGCAACTGCTCCTCCAGCGCCCTGACGTCGGACCAGGCGATGGCGGCGTCGCGCGAAGCCTCGTCGCGGACCCGGGCGGCGCGGGCGTCGGCGGAAACCGCCCGGGCCCGGGCCTGGGCGACCCGCGCCTCGGTACCCCCGAACAGCCGCTGGCGCAGGGTGACCCGGCCGCGAATGTCGTAATCCCGATCGTTCTCGAACACTCCGTAGCGGCCGGCGTCGATTCCGGCGCTGATCTGCGGCAGCCTGTCGTTCTTGGTCGCCCGCGCCTCGCGCCGGGCCGAATCGGCCATCGCCTGGGCGGAACGCGCCGCCGGAGTGCTCATCCCCGCGAGCGCCGCGGCATCGCGGGTGAGCGTGGGAGTCTGCGGGATCGGGGCGCGTTCGAGATAGGCGGGCGGCGGCGATCCGATCAGCTCGGTATAGCGGGCCTCGGCGTTGGCGAGCAGCCGGCGGAAGCCGGCGAGCCGGGTCTGGGCGGAGGCGAGATAGGAGTCGACCCGGGCGGTGTCGCCCGGCGCCGAAACGCCCTGGGCGACCCTCTCCTCGACCGCCTCGCGCAGCTCGCGCTGGTTGGCGACGAAGGATTCGCTCAGCGCCACCAGCGCCCGGTAGGCGAAGACGTCGTACCAGGAGGCGACGGTGTTGAGAGCGATCCGGTCGGCGCTCGCCTCGGCCTCGGCGGCCGCGGCGCGCAGGCGCGCGCCAGCTGCGAGCACCCGGTCCGCGCTTGCCCCGAAGTCGAAGATGGTCTGGTTGACGTTCAGGATCGCGTCGGTGCGTGCCGCCGGGCGCGAGCGCTCGATGATGTTCTGCTCGTCGTTCGAGAAGTCGCGCGAGATCACCCGGTAGGACGAGACGCTGAGGTCGATCGACGGCAGCCGCCTTTCCCGGGCCTCGTCGACGACGGCGCCGGCTTCGTCGCTGGTCGCCCTCGCCTCCTGGGTCGCGGGATGGCGTTCCACCGCGGTCGCGACGACCGATCGGAACATCTCCGGCGAGGCCTGGCTTCGGGCGAGCTGGAGGATCGGGTCCTTGCCGGGATCGATGTTGAGCGGGTCGCGGGTGGGACCGGGCAGGATCGGAGCGCCGTTCCGGGGAAGCTCGGCCGCCGGGGCGATGAGCGGGCTCTGCCGGAGGCTGGAAGGCGGCAGCGGGACCGGAGCCGAAGGCGTCGGCGTGATGTGCGAGGGCAGCGGCGCGGGCGCGCGTTCGGGGATGTAGGGCGGGGTCGGAGTCGGCGGGGGCGGAGTGCTCGTGCCCGGCGAGCCGGTCGACGGCACCTGGGCGAGCGCCGTCGCGCCCATGACGAGCGACAGCGCGCAGACCAGCGCTCCCTTGTTCAACCCCGGCATCGTCTCTTTTGGAACCCTCTGCGTCGGTCCCTTACCCACGTTAAGCGCGCGAGACTAGGAAAACCTGCACCGTCAAGGGATTGGCTCCTGGGTCCGGCACTCTCCGGCCGGATCGGGCGGGAAGCGGGCGAGGCAGGCGAAGTTCGGCGCCTCGTCGCCGCCGATCACCGTCTCCCCGTCGAGGTCGACCCAGACGTGGGCGGCGAGTCCGTCGCCGTCGCGCCGGGCCCCGTAGAGGAGCACCGATCGGATGCCGCGCCTGCGCAGCATCCAATGGAGGGCGAGCCCCTTCTGGAAGCAGACCGCCCGCCAGGGCACGCGCCGGGACCAGCCGGTTATCGCCGAACGGGCGCGCCGGACGGTCTCGGGATCGGCTCGCGCCGGCCCGCGGCCGCGCGGGGACGCGAAGGCGGCGACCCGGCGGAACGGCAGGAAGGCGATGGCCAGCGACGCCAGCGCAAGCGCCGCCAGAGCCTCTGCGAGCATCGGGCCGTCGGCGAGGCGCAGCCGGCTTCGGCGCGGTCGGGTGGCGGGTGCGGCCATGGCGCGGGCGTTACAGGATGGGCCGCGAAGGTGGCAACTATTGTTCAAGCCCGGCGTCATCGCCTAGGAGCCGGGGGTGCACCTGCCCCGCGAATTCCGGCTCGTCGCCGCCTGCTGCCGCTGGCCGCCTTCGCCGGCGCGCGACTCGGCGGTGCTCGACGCCGCCGCTCGGGCGGATTGGACGCTGGTGGCGCGGATCGCCGAACGCAACCGGGTCGAAGGCCTGGTGTGGAACGCGCTCAGGCAGGCGCAAGCGCCTGTCCCGGACGCGGTCGCCGAGCGGCTCCAGGCGGCCGCCGATCGGATCGCCCGCCAGAATCTGGTCCTGACCGCAGAATCGCTCCGCCTCAGCGGGCTGCTCGACCGGGCCCGGGTCCGCCACCTGTTCGTCAAGGGCATTACCCTGGGCGTGCTCGCCTACGGCTCGATCGGCCCGAAGATGGGATGGGACATCGACCTGCTCGTCCCGCTCGAATCGGTCGAGACGGCCGCCGCTTCGCTCGAGGCGGCGGGCTATCGCCTCCAGCTTCCCCGCGGCCCCCGGGGGCGGGAACGGCTCGGCCTGTGGCACCGTCACTGGAAGGAGTCGGTCTGGGTGACGCCGGGAAGCCGGCTGACCGTCGAGCTCCATTCGAGACTCAACGACAACCCCCTGCTCCTCCCGAACATGGGCGTCGATTCGCCGAGCCAGCGGATCGAGGTCGCGAGGGGACGATTCCTCGAAACCCTGCGCACCGACGACCTCTTCGCCTATCTGTGCATCCACGGCGCCTCGAGCGCCTGGTTCCGGCTCAAATGGATCGCCGACGTCGGCGCCCTGCTCGGCGGCCGGGGCCCTGAAGAGATCGAGCGGCTCTACCGCCGCTCGCAGGAAATGGGGGCGGGACGCGCGGCCGCCCAGGCATTGCTGCTGTGCGAGCGGGTGCTCGCCACCCCGGTGCCGGCCGCTCTGCTCGCCGAGCTTCGCGGCGACCGGATCAACCGCTGGCTCCTGGCGGTCGCGCTGCGCAAGCTCGCCGGGCGCACCCTCACCGCCGAGCTCAACGAGAAGCTGCTGGGCACCGGCACCATCCATCTCATGCAATTCGCGCTGCTGCCCGGCCTCCGCTTCAAATATGCCGAGCTGTGCCGCCAGCTGGTCAATCCCGCCGACCGCATCGCCGTCCCGCTGCCTCGGGCGCTCGGTTTCCTGTATCCGCTGGTCGCGATGTCGCGTCGCCTGGGCCGGCGCGCCCCGTAGGAACGGGCCCGCTCCCCTCATTTTCCCACAAGGCGCTTCCTGCCGGGGGCCGCAAGGGATAAGGTGCGCGGGAGCGGGCCTTCGGGCCCCGATGGCGTCGACTATTGGCAAGTCTCTGACAACAGTCCAATATCCGCTGCAGGGATGCCTGCGATTCGACAGGGTGGGGAGTGCTGGGGTGATTGGATTGATACGTGGTTGGTTGGGTGCGGCTTTGGCGGCGGGTCTGGTCGCCTGGTCTTCGGCCGCGCTGGCGCAGGATTCCTATTCGGGCGCGGACCCCGCCGGCTCGGGGGTGATCGTCTCCGCGGTCCGCTGGCTCCAGGGGACCCTGCTCGGCACCGTCGCGACCGTGGTGGCGGTGATCGCCGTCGCCTCCGTCGGCTTCCTGATGCTGACCGGCCGGATCAACTGGCGCTACGGCGCGACCGTCATCCTCGGCTGCTTCATCCTCTTCGGCGCGGCGAGCATCGTCGCCGGGATCCAGTCCACGTCGAGCCTCGGTAACTGAAGCATGGACGGCCTCGAGCATGACCGGCTGTTCGTGGCCCTCACGCGCCCGCAAATGTTCGCGGGCGTGACCTATTCCTATTTCATCGCCAACGCCGTCGTCGCGACCGAGCTGTTCCTGATCTTCAAGTCGATCTGGGCGATCCTCGCGGCGCTCGTCATCCACGTCGTCGGAGTGTTGCTGTGCCTTCGCGAGCCGCGCTTCTTCGACCTGAGGCTGACCCGTGTCTCCCGCTGCCCGCGCGTGAAGAACCACAAGGTGTGGGGATGCAAC
>JASLBD010000057.1 GCA_030146745.1 Allosphingosinicella sp.
GTCGCCGACGTCGCCGGCGATGGCGATCGCCTTGCGCCCTTCGCCCTCGACGATCTCCTTCGTCTTCTTCGCGTCGTCATGCTCGCACAGATAGAGGATGGCGATGTCGGCGCCTTCGCGCGCGAACAAAGCGGCGACGGCCCGGCCGATGCCGCTGTCGGCGCCGGTGATCAGCGCGACCTTGCCGTCGAGCCGGCCGGAGCCGGGATAGCGGGGGGTCCAGTCCGGCTTGGGCTCGAGCTGGCTCTCGCGGCCGGGAAGGGCGTCCTCATGGACCATGTCCAGGGTTTCGGTATCGCTCATCGCTTGGCTCCGCTGCTGCCTTGTCCAAACCCTGCGCCCGGAGACGGGTTCCGCCGCCGAAGCGGGTTGCCCGCGCCGTCCGGATGCTTCATGCCACGTTTGTAGCAGGCTGGAGGCGCAGGCGGATGCGGAGCAATCATTTCATCGTCGCGGCTCTTGCCTCGGCCCTCGCCGCCGCGGCACCGGCGCCTCCCCCCGCCGAAGTCGCCGCCCCGAGCGCGGAGGCGCCGTCCGCCGGCTTCGTCGGAAGCTGGGAAGGCGAAGCCGAGACCAAGTTGTGGCCGCTTTTCCTCAACCTGCGCATCGATCGGGCGGAAGGCGGCCTCGCCGGCACGCTGGCGGTGCTCGGCCAGGAGGTGAAGCTGGAGCAGGGGCCGACCCCGCCGGGCGTGGTGGAACTGCGCACCGGCACCGGGGAAGGTGCCCTGAGCATCGAGGGCCGGCTTCAGGGCGGCATGCTGGTCGGGCGCCTGAAACAGGGCAAGGACGTGCTCCCTTTCGCTCTGCGCGCCATCCGCGCCTATCCGCCCGCCGCCGATCGGATCGAACGCTGGCGGCAGGATCTGGACACGCTCCGGCAGCGTTTCCTCCCGGTCGACCGAAGCTTCAGCCCCGCCGAGCGCGCGCTGTTCGTGGAGCGGATCGAAGCGATCGAGCGGGACCTGCCTGGGCTGGGCGACGCGCAGGTGACGATGCGGATCGCGGCCGCCCTCGCGACGGCGGGGAATGCCCATACCCGGCTCTACATCCTGCGCAACCGCACCGAGTTGCGGCGGCTGCCGATCCGCCTGTGGTGGTTCGGCGACGGGCTGAGGGTGGTTCGCGCGACCGCTGCCCATCGCGGCCTTCTCGGATGCCGGGTCGCGCACATCGCCGGCCTCGACCCGCGGGTCGCGCGCGACATGGTGGCCCCGGCCTTCGCCGGCTCCCCCGGCTGGACCGACTATATGAGCGTCTATGCACTGACGAGCCCGGAGGCGCTTCACGGCATGGGCGTCACGCCCGGGCCGGACAGGGCCGAATTCGGGTTCGCCGACTGCGAGGCGGGCGCCGCCAGGCGAAGCCTCGAGCCGCTGCCCCTTGCCCGGTCGACCAAGCCGCTCGAAGCCTGGTGGGACCTTTCGCCGAAGCGCGAGCCGGCGGCGCAAGGATGGACCCACGCGCTCGCCGGAAGGCCGCTGCCGCTCTATCTGAAGAATCCGAACGACCATTACTGGTCCGAGTTCGAGCCGGGGAGCGGTCTGCTCTACGTCCAGTATAATCGCTCGGCGGAGATGAAGGACAAGCCGCTCGCCGCCTTCGCCGACGCCGTCGCGGCCGAGTTCGAGCGCCGCAAGGTCAGGGCGCTGGTCGTCGACCTGCGCTTCAACACCGGCGGCAACCTCAATCTCGCGACTCCGATGATGAAGCGGCTCGAGACGCTCAGCCGCGGCATTCCGCGCTTCGTGGTCACCGGCCGGGCCACCTTCTCCGCGGGAATCAGCCACGTCGCCTTCTGGCGCGAGGCTGGCAATGTCACCCTGGTCGGCGAGCCGGTCGGGGACGAGATGGATTTCTGGGCGGAAGGCGGCAACATCATCCTGCCCAATTCGGGCCTGGCGGCGCATTTCGCCAACGGCGCGCACAGCTACTCGTCCGCGCCCTGCCCGACCCGTGTGCCCTGCCTCGACATGAAGGCCCCGCCGGTCCGGCCCGACCTGCCGGTCGCCGCGAGCTGGGCCGATTATGTGTCCGGGAGAGACCCGGCCCTGGACTCGGTGCTCGCTCGCCTCGGCGCCCGGCGCTGAGCGGCTATTCCTTCGCCGCGATGCCCGCGCCTTCCTCGCCGAAGGCCTCGATGGTCGACTGGTCCTGCTCGTCCTGCTCCGGCGCCTTCTCCGCGGCGGTCTTGCCGCCGTCGCGGCCGACGGTGAACGAGTTGCGGCTGCCGTCGCCCGGATCGTCGGACATCTGGTTGTTCTGGTTGAGCGCCTGGTCGCTCGAATCGGGATTGTGCTGGTTCTTGGCCATCGAATTGTCCTTGAAGGTTCGGGAAGGTAACCGCCGCGCCGCGAGCCGGTTCCAGTCCATACGCGACTGCCACCCTCGGATGCCGGCGTCACCCTGAACGGGTTTCAGGGCCGAGTTCTCCACCCGCGAGGCGGCTCGTCGTGGAGGCTGAAACAAGTTCAGCATGACGAATTGAGCGAGCGGCTGCCTCAGCTCCGGATCGGGCTGATCTTGAGATCCGCGCGTCCGGGCCCGGGCCGCTGGACGTCGCCCGCGTTGGGCGCCGACGGCTTCGCGCCGGCGGCCACGCATTGCGCGACCACGACCGGGAAATCGACGTCGACATTCTGCGTCACCGCCGTCTCGGTCGCCGCGGTGCAGGCGGCCTGGCTCTCGTAGCGGGCGTCGAGCATCCGGACCTGCTGGCACGGAGCCTCGGCTTCGCCGCAGCCCATGATCGCGATGATGAAGATGCCAGGACCCATGTTCAACTAAACCCCCGTGAATCCCCGTCGTTCCAATTGTTTCGCAGGCGACATGGCGAACGGCGATTTTGCCTGCCTTGACGATGTCGTCGGGTTGCGTCTGGGCCTGGCGCGTCACGCCGCTGTGTCGCGCCAGGGGATTTCCTGTTTCGATTGTTACACCTGAACTGGTTTCAGGGTCCGGTTCGCCGCTTCGCTGCCGCCTCGACCGCGGATGCTGAACCGGGTTCAGCATGACGGGGAGGTACAAAGGGCAGCTTGGGATCGGCGGCTCCCGCTCCTACCTTAGGTCCAGATGCGCCTCCTCGAATCCCCCGACACCGCCCCCGGAGCCGGCTGGAGCGCCATGCGGCGCTTCCTGCCCTATCTGTGGCCGGCTGGAGAGCCGCGGCTGAAGGCGCGGGTGGTGATCGCTTTCCTGCTGGTGCTGCTCGCCAAGGGCATCTCGCTCAGCACCGGCTCCGTCTACACGGGCGCGATCGACATCATGTCGGGCGGCGCCCGCGGCGCGGAGACCGCCGTCGGGCTCGCGGTCGGGCTGGTGCTCGCTTATGCGGGCGCCCGCTTCGCCGGGGTATTGTTCGAGAATCTGCGTAACGCCATCTTCGAGCGGGTCGGGCAGGATGCGGCGAGGCGGCTGGCGGAAAGGGTGTTCGCCCACATCCACAGGCTGTCGCTCCGCTTCCACCTCGAGCGGCGGACGGGCGCGCTCACCAAGATCGTCGAGCGGGGCACGAAGAGCATCGACATGATGCTCTATTTCCTGCTGTTCAACATCGCTCCGACCGTGGTCGAGCTCGCCGTCATCTGCGTCATCTTCGGGGTCAAGTTCGGACCCGGCCTGGTCGTCGCGACCCTGGTCATGGTCGTCGCCTACATCGCCTTCACCCGCTTCGTCACCGAATGGCGGGCGAAGTTGCAGCGGCAGATGAACGACGTCGACAACCAGGCGATCGGCCGCGCCGTCGATTCCCTCCTCAATTACGAGACGGTCAAATATTTCGGCGCGGAAGGCCGCGAGTCGCAGCGCTACGGAGTCGCCATGCGCGCCTTCGCCGACGCTTCGGTCAAGAACGAAACCTCGCTCGCCTGGCTCAACATCGGCCAGTCCTTCATCACCAATCTGATGATGGCCGGCGCGATGGGCTATACCGTCTGGGGCTGGAGCCGCGGCGCGTTCACCACCGGCGACGTCGTCCTGGTCAACACATTGCTCGCACAGCTCTTCCGCCCGCTCGACATGCTCGGCTGGGTCTACCGCACCATCCGCCAGGGCCTGATCGACATGGAGGCGATGTTCGCACTGGTCGACACGCCCGCCGAGGTGAAGGACGTTCCCGGGGCGCCCGATCTTCGGCTGACCCGGGGCCGGGTCCGGTTCGAGGACGTGCGCTTCGGCTACGATCCGGAGCGCGAGATATTGCACGGCATCGACCTCGATGTCGCCCCGGGCACGGTGACGGCGGTGGTCGGCCCCTCCGGCGCGGGCAAGTCGACCCTCTCGCGCCTGCTCTTCCGCTTCTACGAGCCGACCGGCGGCCGGATCACGATCGACGACCAGGACATCGGCCGGGTAACCCAGTCGAGCCTTCGCTCCGCGATCGGGATCGTCCCGCAGGACACGGTGCTGTTCAACGATTCGATCGGCTACAATATCGGCTACGGCCGCGACGGCGCGACCCGGGAGGAGATCGAGGAGGCGGCGCTCGGGGCCTCGATCCACGATTTCATCATGAGTTTGCCCGACGGCTACGAAAGCCAGGTCGGTGAGCGCGGGCTCAAGCTTTCGGGCGGCGAGAAGCAGCGCGTCGCCATCGCCCGGACGCTCCTCAAGGACCCGCCGATCCTGATCCTCGACGAGGCGACCAGCGCGCTCGACAGCCGCACCGAGGCGGCGATCCAGGAGACGCTGCAGAGCGTCACCGCGAAGCGCACCTCGATCGTCATCGCCCACCGGCTTTCGACCGTGGTCGACGCCGACCAGATCGTCGTGCTCGACGAGGGCCGGGT
>JASLBD010000059.1 GCA_030146745.1 Allosphingosinicella sp.
GATTCCACCGACAAGGCGCGGATCGTCCGGATCGTCAAGTCGGCCGAGATCGTCATCATGGTCTTCGGGGCGGCCGGCCTGCTCCTCCACAACATCCCGCTGATGCTCGCCGCCCTGTTCGCGATGGGGGTCCATTCCTCCTTCTTCGGGCCGATCAAATATGCGGTCCTGCCCCAGCATCTCAGGAAGGACGAGGTGCTCGGCGGCACCGGCCTCGTCGAGGCCGGCACCTACGTCGCCATTCTGGCGGGGACGATCGCCGGCGGGCTGATCAAGCCCCATATCGCCGCGGTCGCGGTGCTTGCGGTGGCGGTGCTCGGCCGCATCGCCGGCCAGCAGGTGCCGCCGGCGCCGCCGGAAGCGGACGCCCCACCGCTCGAGATGGACTGGCACATCATCCGTGCCTCGATCCGCCTCGTCAGCGCGACGATGCACATCCCGCGGCTGTTCCTGGCCATCGCCTCGATCAGCTTCTTCTGGATGATGGGCGCGATCCTCGCCGCGCAATTCCCGCCGCTCGTCAAGAATGTCTTCCACGCCGACGAGCAGGTCGCGACGCTCTTCCTCGCCATCTTCTCGGTCGGGGTCGCGGTCGGCTCGGTGGTGATCAACCGGCTTTTGAAGGGCCGGGTGCTCGCCGTCTATTCGCCGGCCTCGGCGATCGCGATGGGCCTGTTCATCTGCCACCTCTATTACAACACGCTCGGCTGGCCGGCGCAGGGGCCCGAGCTTCTCGACCTCGCCAGCTTCGTCCGCATCGGCCAGGCCGAATGGGTGATGTTCGACCTGTTCGGGGTCGCCGTCTCGGGCGGGATGTTCGTCGTTCCGCTCTACGCCTTCCTCACCACCACCGTCCCCAAGTCCGAGACGGCGCGGACGGTCGCGGCCAACAACATCGTCAATTCGGGCGGGATGGTGCTCGCCGCCCTGATCCTCACCGGTCTCGTCCAGCTCGGCGTTTCGATCGGGGAGACCCTGCTTCTCGTCGCCGTCTCCAGCCTCGGCGCCGCCTGGCTGGCGTGGAAGCTCCACAAGGCCTGCGACTGAGGCGTCCGGTGGAAAGGGGGGCACGTACCGTATGCGGTCGGTACGTGCCCCCAGGCGATCAGGCCAGGAACGTGGAGAAGAAGACCAGCCCGCCGGCGAAGGTCAGGAGGAAGAGTCTGACGTCTTCGGAGGCGGGAATCAGGCGGTCCATGGCCCGGGGTTAACGTGCTCTTCACCATCCCGGCAAGGGGCCGAAGCCGCCGTTTCGGGCCTTGTCCCGGCGCGGCACATGGGCGGGCGCAATCGTTCGCGCCCTTCCACTATATCGGGCCATGGCCGGGCTTCGCGCTCCTCTTCCGACGTCGAAAGGGTCCTTGCGACGTTCCCAGGCTGCTGTTCTTCGCATCCCGCTGAAAGCGGGAGAGGCCCCATTGCCCCGGCCCACCCCTCTGCTAGGGCACTAATCCATGGAGGAGACACCGCCGCGGGAGCCCGGAGCAGGCCACAGCGTCCTGGCGATCCGCGCGCTCTACCTGATTGCGATCGGGGGCGGCGTCGCGATCCTGGCACTTCGAATCTGGCTCGCCCTGGACCTGCCATTGTGGCTGGACGAAACCTGGACCGCGGTAATCGCCGGCCAGCCGACCTGGACGGCGTTCTGGCGGGAGGTCTGGCTCGACGCCAACGCCCCTCTTTATTACCTCGTCATGGCGCTTTGGCCGGGCGACGGCAATTTCGCGCTCCGCCTCCCCAGCCTGATCTTCATGTGCGCGGTGCCCCTCCTGGCCTTTGCCTGGAGGCTTCCGGGCCTTTCGCGCGAGGCCCGGCTCGCTTGGGCGGCGCTCATGTTCTTCTGGTCGCCCGGCCTCCTGCTTTCCTCCGACGCCCGATCCTATGCGTTGCTGCTGCTGATCAGCGTCGCCCAGACCATCGCCTATGCGCGCCTGATGGACTCGCCAGGCCTGAAGCGTGCCGCCTTGTGGTGCGGTTTCGCCACGCTCGCGATCGCGACCCATTATTTCGCCGCCTGGCTCGCGCTGGTGCAGGGCCTGCTCTATTTGGCCCTGCATCGGTGGCGAGCCGTTCGAACCTGGCCGGCCCTGCTCCTTCTGGCGCCGCTGGCGGCCTGGGGAATCCATCACCTGCCGCGCCTGCTGATCTATGCTCGGCCCGATGTGGTCTGGTATGAAAGCCTGTCGCTGCCCGCGGCGTTGAGCGCGGCCGCTTCCCCATTCGGCGCGGGGCCGTTGTTCGCCCTGCTGCTCGCCGCCATCCTCGCAGCCTGCCGCTTGCTGGACGCCGAGCCCTCCGGCCGCGGCGCCCGCTGGGCCGCGATTTCCGGCTTGGCCACCTTGGCGCTGGTCGTGATGGTGGGGATGAATCAGCCCTTCCTCGTCAACCGCTATTTGACTCCGCTCGCTCCCAGCGCTCTGCTCGGAGTCGTCCTGCTCGCCCGCTCCCCGACGGGCTACGCCGTCGTGGCGGCCTTCTACCTTGTCTGGATCAATCCCACCGTTCTGCGCAACACACTGGAAAAGCGGGCCGTCTTCGGACTCGAGGCTCCGAGCCGCTTTCTGCTCGCCGCCCGGCCGGATTCGCTCGTTTATTCGCTCGGCTATGGCGGTGCCCGGGTCATGGACCCGGGGACCATGTCGCAGATCGGCAGCTACATCTTCACCCGGGCGAACCAGAAGGTCGATGCGAGGATGATCGTCACCGGCCCCGACGCGCTGGGCGAGCTGCTCGCCGCCGCGCGCGGGCCGAGGCCGGCCATAATCCTCCTCTACCGGCAGGAGAACCGCCCGGACCTCGCCCGTCTGCCCTCCGACTGGCAATGCCTGAATCGGACCGGCTACCGCTCGGGCACCCTCGCCTGCGCTCCGAAACGCCTGTTCAGCGCGCCGTCCGGAAGAACAGATGCCCGCCGATAACCCGGATCGGCGCCAGGCCCGACGACCAGCGGGGCGATACCGCCGCCGTGTGGTAGAAGAGCGCGCCTCCGGTCGGGTCCGCCGACGATCCGGAGAGTATCTCCGCCGCCAGCCGCTTGGCCTCCAGCCACATGCGATGATCCTCGCTGTCGGGGCGCAGCTTGTCGATGTTCATCATCGCCGGATAATTGGGATCGTTCTTGTTCCAGGCGCTGAACTGCCAGGCCGCGCTGACCGTCTCGGTGGCGTATCTGCCGTGAGTGCGCGCCCGCCGCCGATTGTCGATGACGTGGCCGACGGCGCGCATCGCCTCTTCGCCGCCATTGCGCGCCTCGCCCCACATGGTGAGGGCCATCCAGTGCGCGTCGACGACGTCGATCTCCTCGATCGGGACGATCTGGGCGGCCGGCAGCGGCGCCTCGGCCTCAGCCTCGGCCGCCGGGCGCTCCGCATGCGGCTGCAGCGGCCGGGTCCACTCGCCCCAGTTCGCGGCTTCCTGCTTGGCCGGCGCCGAAGGCATGGCGGGGCCGTCGCCCTGCGCCTGGGCGGCCGCGATCGCAACGATGACAGCGGCAATGCCCGCCCCCGCAGCCCATTTCATAAGGGAAATAATAGTTTAATCCTCGGCCTTTGGCTAGGGCCTTGAATCCGTCGTGGGCGCAATTCGGGCACGGCGCGGCCCACCGCATCCCGTCCCCCCGACTTGATATTCGAAATGGACGGTGTTCATGGATTCCCTCTTTCGCGGGAATAACGGGGAGAACCCAAGTCAGTCCCCTTCATGCAACGTCGACCAGTCCAGCCCGTAGCGCTGCAGATACTTCCTCAACCGGTCCGCGTCGTTGGCCGAGGCGCGGCGCGAGCGCGACGCGCTGAAGAGGGAGCGGCCGGCTTCCGAGAGGGAGCGGCTGCGCCGGCAGATCCGGATCACCTC
>JASLBD010000078.1 GCA_030146745.1 Allosphingosinicella sp.
GATAGGCCCCTGGATCGTAAAGCGCCGCGATGTCGACGGTCTTTTGTCCCTGGAGCAGGGTGTCGATCGGCACATGACGGTAATTGCCGTCGGTGAGCGCCACCATCCGCGCCCGCTCGCCCCGGTGGAGGAGCTGCACTGCGAGCGCGCCGAATGCGAAGCCGACCATTCGGTCCATCGCGTCTGGCTCGCCTGCCCGCATCAGATAGGCGAGCTCTTGGATCACGACGCCGCTGCCCAGCCGCGCGGTGATCGCCTTGCCAAGGCGGTGGCCGACGCCGCCCTCCTCCCGCTCGCTCGCCGGGCGGGAAAGATCGTCTTCCTCCGCCTCGTCCTTGATCCGAGCGCCCTCCGATATCACGCACATCGCGTAGCCGGCTGGATTGCTCGCCTTGTCCTGTGCAAGCAGCGGAAGCAGGATGTCGAGGTGGGCGGGCACTTCGGCGATGACGGTGCGGTCGACCTGGGCGAGGAAGCCGGCGAGGAGGGCCGTCTCGCCGCTGCGCCGCCCGAACAATTCGACGACTCCGATCCGCTCGTGGCTCTCGACCGTGGTCCTGAGCGCATTGATCGCTTCTACCGAACGGCTGACGGCGGTGGAGAAGCCGATGCAATAATCGGTGCCGAAAACGTCGTTGTCCATCGTCTTGGGGATCGAGATGACCGGCACGCCCTGAGCTGCGAGATGCGCGGAGAAGCGCAGGGTGCCGTCGCCCCCGAGCGTCACCATCGCGTCGATGCCGAGCCTTTCGAGCACGTCCAGCACCCGCCTGGTCTGGTCGCCCTGAGCCACGGTGCGCGGATCGGTGCGCGAGGTGTGGAGGATGGTACCGCCCATCCGGTCGATCCCGCGCACGCCTTCGCGGGTCAGCTCGAGGCTGTTGGCGGCGACGCTCGCCGGGTCGGAGGGGTCGATGGCCAGGACACCTTCCCAGCCCCGGCGAAAGCCGGTCACCTCCCAGCCGAGCGCGTCGGCCGACAAAGTGATCGAGCGGATGCAGGGGTTGAGCCCGGGCACGTCGCCGCCGCCGGTGAGCAGGCCGATACGCAACGGCTAGTCCGCGGAACGGAAGACGACGTTCAGCCGCCGGCCGGGGGCGGTCGGGACGTCCATCTCGGCACTGTTGAAAGTGGCGCTCTGGCCGGGCTGGAGCTCTGAGACCGGCGGCGAGATCGACCAGCGGTAGACGACGGTCTTGCGGTCGGCCTCCAGCACTTCGGCGCGCAGCTGGGGCACCCGCTGCACCGATTGGGTCGGATTGGTAATCCGCCCGGTCACGGTAAGCAGGGCGTTTCCGCTCGCAAGCCTTCCGTCCTCGACCCTCAGGTCCTCGATGCCGAGCGGCGTCCGGCCGTTGTCGAGCAAGGCGACGCCCACTCCGAGCTTTCCCAGGTCGAGGGTAAGCACTGCGGCCGTCGCGGCCAGCATCAAGGCGGCTGCGACGATGGCGACGATCGTCCACATCCGCGCCGGGTTGCGTCGCGGGCGGAAGGGCGGCTCGTGGGCGAAGGCGTCGTAATTTTCCGGCGCCGTCGCCGGCGCAGGCCCGAGCACCGAGGCCGCCGACCGGGCGGGCGCAGGCTCGCGCAAGGGCGGCGGCGGGGGAGGCGGCGCGGCAGCCGGAGCCGCTGCCTGCCTTTCGGCGGTGGCCCGGGGCGAAGGCGGCGCCTGGATCCAGCTGTGGCGGCAGGAGGCGCAACGCACCTGCCGCCCGGACGGGCCGACCGCGCTGTCGGGCACCACGTAGCGCGTCTTACAGGCGGGACAGCTCAGGATCATTGGTACGGGAGGCCCCAAAAGGCTGGTGCTCGTCCGAATCCAAGCACGGCGAGACGCGCCATGCAAGCCATTGCGCCTTTATTGAGTGGTTTACGGCCCCGCGCGGCGCATGCCATTGAGGTAGCGGGGCGAGGCCCCGAGCGGAGGCGGGATCTGAACAACAGCGGCACCATCGTCCAGTTCGACAATGTCGGGCTGCGCTATGGAACGGGGGCGGAGACGCTGTCGGATCTGAGCTTTTCGCTCAGGCACGGCGGCTTCTACTTCCTCACCGGCCCGTCGGGCGCCGGCAAGACCTCGCTCCTGAAGCTCCTCTACCTAGCCCCGCGGCTCGGCCGCTGGGCGAGGTAGAGCAGCCTCAGAAGCGAGGTCTTGCCGGCGCCCGACGGGCCGGTGAGGAAGTAGAAGCCGCCGTGGCGCAGCGAGAAGCTGAGGTCCGACAGCGTCTCCGCCCCCGTGCCGTAGCGCAGGCCGACATTGTCGAACTGGACGATGCTGGTGCCGTTGCTCAGACCCGCCTCCGCTCGGGGCCGCGCCCCAATGCTTCAATGGCATGCGCCGCGCAGGGCCGTAAACCACTCAATAAGGGCGCAATGGCTTGCATGGCGCGCCGCACCGTGCTTGGAATCGCACGAGCACCAGCCTTTGGGGCCTCCAGTAGCCGATGATCCTGAGCTGTCCCGCCTGTAAGACGCGCTATGTGGTGCCGGACAGCGCGGTCGGCCCGTCCGGCCGGCAGGTGCGCTGCGCCTCCTGCCGCCATAGCTGGCTGCAGCCGCCGCCGAAGCCCCGGACCTCCGCCGAGTGGCAGGCGCCGCCGGCGCCTCGGC
>JASLBD010000086.1 GCA_030146745.1 Allosphingosinicella sp.
ATAAGCGGACCAGATGGCCAGCATCGACGCGATGGCGATCGTGTAGAGGGTGGGGCGGAGCAGGCCGCGTTCCGCCATCCGCGCCATCGCCTCGCCGGCGCCGAAGAAGCGATACCAGTCCGGGCCGCCGGCGATGACGGCCAAATGGAGGATCGCGGCCACGGCGCTGAGGATCCCGCCCGCGACGAGCCAGGGGTTCGGCGCCAGCGCCTGCACCGGCGCGACGGCGTTCACTCGAGATGCTCGGCGAAGAATTCCTCGGTCCTGTCGTCCGCCAGCCGCGCCGCTTCCTCGCTTCGCCTCCGGCCCATTTCCGCCGCGAAGCCGTGATCCTCGCCGGGATAATCGTGGAGAACCACCTTGGCATGATCGTCCAGCGCCTCGTGCATCGCGCGCTGGGTCGCCGGGTCGACGAAATGGTCGGCGCCGGCGATGTGGAGCATCAGCGGCCGGGCGATCGCGTTCTTCTCGTGCAGGATGTCGGGCAAACCGACCGCATAATAGCCCACGCTGGCATCGGCGTCGGTGCGGGCCGCGGCCATGTAGGCCAGCCGGCCGCCGAGGCAGTAGCCGACGACTCCCACCTTGCCGCCCTCGCCCAGGCGGGCGCGGGCGAAGCGGATCGTCGCCTCGATGTCGACGACGCCCTGGTCCTGGTCGAACCGGCCCATCAGGTCGAGCGCCTGGCTGAACTGGTCGGGGACGTCGGGATCGAGCTGGACGCCCGGCTCCAGCCTCCAGAACAGGTCAGGCGCGACGGCGAGATAGCCCTTGGCGGCCCAATGGTCGCATTTGCGCCGGATGCCTTCGTTGACCCCGAATATCTCCTGGATGACGACGATCGCCGCGCGCGGGCCGGCGCCTCCCTCCGGCTCGGCGACATAGGCGTCGAAGGCGCCCTCCCCTTCCAGCGTATCGATCCGGATCATTGCCATGCTCGGCTCCTCCTTGTCTCGGGCGGCGCTTCTATACACATAGCGGCGGAGCTTTCGGAAGGACCGGCCATGAAGATCAGAGTGGACGTCGACTGCACCCCGGAGGAGGCGCGGCGCTTCCTCGGCCTTCCCGATCTGACTCCGGTCCACGAAGCCTATGTCCAGCGCATGACCAAAGCGGCGGGCGAGGGCCTCACCGCCGAATCGGCCGCGGAGATGATGAAGGCCTGGGGGCCGATGAGCGAGGCCGGAATGGCGATGTGGCGCTCGATGCTCGAGGGGATGGGCGGGAAGAAGGGCTAGCCCGGAAAGCTCGGGACCTTCGTTCCCGTTCGGGCTGAGCTTGTCGAAGCCTTTCCCTTCCGGTTGGCGCTAATTCAAAGCGGGGCTTCGACAGGCTCAGCCCGAACGGATGTGGTAATGAACGACACCATCTTCGCCTTGTCCTCCGGCAGCCCGCCCGCCGCCCTGGCCGTGGTGCGGATCAGCGGGCCGGGCGCGGATTCGGCCCTCGAAGCGCTCGCCGGGAAGCTGCCGCCGCCGCGCCGGGCCACCCTATCCGATCTTCGATGGGCGGGAGAGCGATTGGACAATGCCCTCGTCCTGCGCTTTCCCGGGCCGCACAGCGCCACCGGAGAGGCTGTGGCGGAGCTTCACCTCCACGGCGGCCGGGCGGTGGTGGCGGCCGTGCTTCAGGCGCTGGCGGGGCTGGATGGGCTCCGGCCCGCGGAGCCGGGCGAGTTCACCCGCCGAGCATTCGAGAACGGACGGATCGACCTCGCCGAGGCCGAGGGGCTCGCCGACCTGCTCGCCGCCGAGACCCAGTCCCAGCGCCGCGCCGCGCTCGCCATGGCCGGTGGGGCGTTGAGCCGGAAGGTGGAGGCATGGCGTCAGCGGCTTCTGGCGCTGGCGGCCTCGCTCGAGGCGGCGCTCGATTTCTCGGACGAAGGCGAGGTCGGCGAGGCCTGGCCGCCGGGCTGGGCGGGCGGCGTCGACGCTCTCGCCGGCGAAATGGAGGTCATGCTCGCGAATCCGCCGGCGGAACGGCTACGGGAAGGCATCCGGGTCGTCATCGCGGGACCTCCTAACGCAGGAAAGTCGAGCCTTCTCAATGTGTTGGCGCAGAGGGAAGCGGCGATCACCTCGGCCGTGCCCGGAACGACGCGCGACCTCATCGAAGCGCCGACGGCGATCGCCGGGATTCCGCTGCTGCTGATCGACACGGCGGGGCTTCGGGAGAGTTCGGACGAGGTGGAGGCCATCGGCGTGGAGCGGGGACGGGCCAGCCTCGCCGCGGCCGATCTGATCTTGTGGCTGGGCGAGCCGGGCGAAGCGCCCGACCCGGGGAAGACGATCCTGGTTCATTCGAAATGCGACCTCCCCGCCCCCGGCCGCCGGTCGGACGTCCGGGTCTCGGCGATCACCGGCGAGGGCATCGGGGACCTGGTGGCGATCGTGACGGCGCGGGCGCGCACGCTTCTTCCCGTCGAGGGCGACGTCGCCGTCAATGCCCGCCAGCGGGAGGCCATCGTCCACGCCCATCGCCACCTTTGCGAGTCAGGCGGCGCGGACATGCTGATCGCCGCGGAAGCGCTCCGCCAGGCCCGCATGGAGCTGGACCGGATCACCGGCCGGGCCGGAGTGGAGGACATGCTCGACGCCTTGTTCGGCCGCTTCTGCATCGGCAAGTGACATGTTCCACGTGGAACATGTAGAGGCTCGGCCATGAATCGGGACTTCGAGATCATCGTCGTCGGCGGCGGCCATGCCGGCTGCGAGGCCGCGGCGGCGGCGGCGCGCATGGGCGCGCGGGTGGCGCTGGTCAGCTTCGAGCGCTCGCAGATCGGCGCCATGTCGTGCAACCCCGCGATCGGCGGCCTGGGCAAGGGCCATCTGGTGCGCGAGGTCGACGCTTTCGACGGGCTGATCGGCCGGGCTTCGGACGAAGCCGGAATCCATTATCGGATGCTCAACGCCAGCAAGGGCGCGGCCGTGCGCGGGCCTCGGGTGCAGGCCGACCGCAAGCTTTACAAGGCGGCGATCCACCGGATGCTCGGCGCCCGGCCGGGACTGGAGATCGTCGAAGGGGAGGCCGCGGCCCTCCGCCTCGAGGGCCGCCGGGTCGCCGGCCTCGACCTCGCCGACGGGCGCACGCTCCGGGCCATGGCCGTGGTCCTCGCCACCGGCACCTTCCTCGGCGGCAAGCTGCATTTCGGGCGGACCAGCCGGGCCGGGGGCCGGATCGGGGAGCGGGCCGCGACCGCGCTCGCCGCCCAGCTCCGGGCGCTCGGCCTCCCACTGGCGCGCCTCAAGACGGGCACTCCGCCCCGGCTCGACGGCCGCACCCTCGACTGGGCCGCGCTCGAGCGCCAGGAATCGGACGGCGACGGCTGGACCATGTCGCCGATGACGCGCGGCCGCCCCGCGCCGCAGCTTTTCTGCGCGATCACCCGGACCAATGCTTCGACTCACGAAATCATCCGTTCCAATCTGGACCGCTCGCCCTTGTTCGCCGGCGACATCGGCGGGGTCGGACCGCGCTACTGCCCGTCGATCGAGGACAAGGTCCATCGCTTCGCCGACCGCGACGGGCACCAGATCTTCCTCGAGCCCGAGGGGCTGGACGATCATGCCGTCTATCCCAACGGGATCTCGACCTCGCTCCCCGAGGACGTTCAGCTCGCCATGGTCAGGTCGATGGCCGGCCTCGGGCGGGCGCGGATCCTTCAGCCCGGCTACGCCGTCGAATATGATCATGTCGACCCGCGCATCCTCGAGCCGACGCTCGGGGTCCGCGACGTCGAGGGCCTGTACCTGGCCGGCCAGATCAACGGCACCACCGGCTATGAGGAGGCGTCGGCGCAGGGCCTGGTCGCCGGGGCCAACGCCGCGGCCTGGGCGGCGGGCCGGTCGCCTTTGCTGTTCGACCGGAGCGAGAGCTATATCGGGGTCATGGTCGACGATCTCACGCTCCAGGGTGTGACCGAGCCTTACCGGATGCTCACCGCGCGGGCGGAGTTCCGCCTTCGCCTCCGCGCCGACAATGCCGAAGTGCGGCTCACCCCGCACGCCATTGCGGCGGGCTGCGTGGGACCGGAGCGGCGGGCGCATTTTCAGGCCCGCCAGGCCCGGCGCTCGGCGGTCGAGGCGCATCTCGGCGCCGTCCGGAGCGGCGCCGAGCTCCGGAGCGCGGGCATGAAGGTCGCCGACG
>JASLBD010000135.1 GCA_030146745.1 Allosphingosinicella sp.
GCCCAGCTTTCGTCCGTCCTCCAGCCGGCCGCGAACCGCGTAGATTCCGAAGCGCGGGCGAAGATAGGAGCCGAGCGCGACGTTGGCGGTGGGATAGCCCAGCTCGCGCCCGCGCTTGTCGCCATGCTCGACCACGCCCTCGATCGCGAACGGCCGCGTGAGCAGCCGTGCCGCCGTCTCGCAGTCGCCGGCCTTGAGCGAGTCCCGGATCCGGCTCGACGAGATCGGGCCCGTCCCATCGGAAACCGGGCCCACCGAATCCACCGAGAAGCCGAGCCGGGCTCCGGCCTCCTTCAGGACCGAAACGTTGCCGCCGCGGCCCTGGCCGAAGGTGAAATCCTCGCCCGTCACCACGCCCGCCGCTCCGATCAGCTCGATGAGGTTTCTGGAGATGAACTGCCCGGCCGGAGTCGCCGCCAGTTCGGCTCCGAAGCGGAAGACGATCATCGCATCGGCACCGGCCGCGGCGAACAGCCTTTGCCGCTGGCCGAGGCTGGTCAGCCGGAAAGGAGGGGTGCCGGGCCGGAAGAAGCGGACCGGGTGAGGATCGAAGGTGGCCACGAGCACCGGCCGCCCTTCGGCGCGGCCGCGCGCCACGGCGCGGCCGACCACCGCCTGGTGCCCCTTGTGAAACCCATCGAAATTGCCGAGCGCGACGATGCCCCCGCGAAGCGCCCGCGGAACCGCCGAGCCGCCGTCCAGCCGCTCCATGCGGCGCGGTATAGGAGAGGGGGAGGGGGCCTACAATCCTCCCATCGCCAGCCTTCGGCTAGGGAGGATTAAGGCAGCGCCGCCAGCAGCCTCAGCAGATTCCCGCCCATCACCTTGGCGATCTCCTCGTCGGTGAAGCCGCGGTCGATGAGGGCCTGGGTGACGTTGACCAGCCCGGCCGTGTCGAAGCCCGTGGTCACCGCCCCGTCGAAATCCGAGCCGAGGCCGACATGGTCGATCCCGACGAGGTCGCGGACATGGGCGATGGCGGCGGCGACGGCGGCGGGCCGGAGGTCGCAGACGGCGGCGTCCCAATAGCCGATCCCCACCACGCCGCCGGTGCGCGCCACGCCCCGAATCTCCGCGTCGGTGAGGTTGCGGTTGACCTGGCAGGTCGCCTGCACCCCGCCATGGCTGGAGACGACGGGCCGCTTCGCCATCGCCAGTATCTCGGCGACGGCGGCGTGGCTCGAATGGGCGATGTCGACGATCATCCCGCGCCGCTCCATCTCCCGGACGACCTGCCGCCCGAGCGGGGTGAGGCCGCCTTTCTTCACCCCATGCATCGAGCCGGCGACTTCGTTGTCGAAGAAGTGGGCGAGGCCGGCCATCCGGAAGCCGGCGGCGTGGAGGGGTTCGAGATTTTCGAGCCGGCCTTCCAGGTTCTGGAGGCCCTCGATCGAAAGCAGGGCGCCGGTGACCTTGCGGCCGGCGGCACGGTCGGCGAGCAGGCGGCGCACCTCGATTCCGCTCCTCACGATCCTCAATCGCCCTTCCGAATCCGCTTCGGCGCGGCGAAGCTTCTCCGCATGCCACAGCGAGCGCTGCAGCAGCGAATTCCAGGTCCGCGGCGGCTGCAGCTGGGCGACGGTGAGCAGGGTGATGTTGTCGCTGTCGGCGTCGTTGGAATCGTAATTCTGGTTCTTCGGAGTCTTGGTCACCGACGAGAAGACCTGAAGCGCGACGTTGCCCGCCTCGAGCCGGGGCAGGTCGACCTGGCCGCGGCTCGCAGGATCGAGCAGGCTGCGTTGCCACAGCAGGGTGTCGGCATGCATGTCGGCGATGGCGAGCCGGGGGTGAAGCGCCTTCGCGCGCTCGCTTATCGTGGGCAGCGGAGTCGCCACCACCTTGTTCATCCCGCCCTCGACGATTCCGGGACCGAGGATGAGGAAAGCGCCGACGGTGATGACGATCAGGGCGAGCAGGCCGTAGACGTATTTGCGCATCATTTCCCCCTGCGTTACGCGCCCCTCTCCCGTCCTTTACGGGAGAGGAGGGGCCCAAGCCGAAGGCTTGGGAGGTGAGGGTCTTATTCTGCGTCCGGTGCACAGACCCTCACCTCCCACCGCTTCGCGGCGGGCCCCTCCTCTCCCGCGGAAAGCGGGAGAGGGGTTCTGCGCCTACCGACGCCGCTCCAATATTTCGAAATCATGAGGCAGCTCGCCTTCCCGAGCTAGTCCCGGCTGCGAGGTGACGGTGACCCACTGCTCCTCCGCAAAGGCTGGGAGCCGAGTGTCTCCCTCCGGATGGGCATGAACACGCGTGAGCCAGACCTTGTCCGCCCTGTCGAGGAATAGCTTGTATATCTCCGCTCCGCCTATCACGGTTATCTCCGGCACGTCGCCGGCCGCCGCAAGCGCCTCATCCATGTCGTGGACGACGACGGCACCGTCCGCCCGCCAAGTAGGGTCTTGGGTAAGAACGATGTGCTTCCGCCCATCGAGAAGCCGGGGCAGACTCTCGAAGGTCTTGCGGCCCATGATCATCGGTTTGCCCATGGTCACGGATCGAAAATGATGCAGATCGCTGCGCAAGCGCCAGGGTAGCTTGCCCTTGTTCCCGATGACCCCGTTGTCCGCCCGAGCCACCACCAGCGTCACCGTCGGCCCGCTCACACCGCCACCTCGGCCTTGATGTGCGGATGGGCGTCGTAGCCGGTGATCTCGAAATCCTCATATTCGTAGCGGTCGATCGCCTCCGGGCGGCGGAGGATGTTGAGGCGGGGGAGGGGCCTGGGCGCGCGGGTGAGCTGGAGCCGCGCCTGGTCGAGGTGGTTGGAATAGAGGTGGCAGTCGCCGCCGGTCCAAACGAACACGCCCGGCTCCAGCCCGCATTGCTGGGCCAGCATGTGGGTGAGGAGGGCGTAGCTGGCGATGTTGAAGGGCACGCCGAGGAAGGCGTCGGCGCTTCGCTGGTAGAGCTGGAGGTTGAGCCGGCCGCGCGCCACCTGGGTCTGGAACAGGCAGTGGCAAGGCGCCAGCGCCATCCGCTCGATCTCGGCCGGGTTCCAGGCGGAGACGATCTGGCGGCGCGACGCGGGGTCGCGGTGGATCAGCTCGATGAGGTTGGCGATCTGATCGACATGGACTCCCCCGGGCCCCTCCCAGTCGCGCCACTGCTTGCCGTAGACGGGGCCGAGCTCGCCGCCTTCGTCCGCCCACTCGTCCCAGATCCGGACCCTGTTCTCCCTGAGCCAGGCGATGTTGGTCTCGCCGCGGAGGAACCAGAGCAGTTCGATGACGATCGAGCGCAGATGGAGCTTCTTGGTGGTCAGCAGCGGGAAGCCCTCGGCCAGGTCGAAGCGCATCTGGTGGCCGAAGACGGAGAGGGTGCCGACGCCGGTGCGGTCCTGCTGCTCGGCGCCTTCGTCGAGGATCCGGGAGAGGAGCTGGAGATAGGGCTGCATAAGCGGACTATGGCGGGTGGAAGAGGCGTTTCCAAGGGTTTGTCCTCCCCGCCGCCAAGCGGTGGGGAGGCAAATCAGCCCTTCTTCGCCCGCGCTTCCCTGATCGCGTCGCGCAGGGCTTCGTAGCCGACGGCGCCCTGGAAGATCCGGTCGCCCACGACGAAGGTGGGAGTGCCCGTCGCCTCGAGATTGCGAGCGAGCTGGAAGTTGCGCTCCAGCTCGTTGTCCGCGGCCGCGGCGGGAATCTCACCGGTCAGGCCGACGGCGGCGCGGGCCTTGGCGAGCGCCTCGGGGGTAGGCCGGCCGGCGGCGAACAGAGCGTCGTAGAAGGGCTTGAAGCGCCCCGCTTGGGCAGCGGCGAGGCTGGCCCGGGCGGCGGCCTCGCTGTCGGCACCGAGCACCGGCCATTCGCGCCACACCACCTTGAGCCTGGGATCCTCGCGAAGCAGCCGCTCGATGTCCGAATTGCTCTTCCGGCAATAGCCGCAGGCATAATCGAAGAACTCGACGAGGACGACGTCGCCGTCCGCGGCACCCGCCCAGGCGCCCGCGAACGGCGTTTCGAGCGAGGCCCGGTTCGCGGAGATCACCCGGGCCGCCTCGCGCTCGCGCAGCCGGTCCATCGCCAGGGGAAGCACTTCCGGATTTTCGAGGAGATAATCGCGCACCGACTCGTGCGACACATAGGCGACCGCGCCGCCGCCGACGAGGGCGCCGAGGAGCCCCGCCGCCGCCGCCGTCTTCCAGCCTCCGAAACCGCCCCGAGCCCGGGCCGCGTCAGTTGTCACGATTCTTTTTCTTCTTTTCCACCTCGGTGCGCGAGACCATGGCGATGTCCTGGGCGCGAAGCCAGTCGGGCGTTCCGGTGGGGACGGTCTTCAGCGCCTGCTCGGCATTGACGAGAGCGAGGCGAGGCTCGCCCTGCAGGTTGTAGCGCTCGGCGGTGGCGAGCGCGGCCCGGCCGGGATCGCCTTCGCGGTCGTAGACGATGCCGAGCTGATACCAGGCGAAGGGGTTGGAATTGTCGCGGCCGATCGCGGCCCGAAGCACGCGCTTCGCCTCCTCATAATGGTCCGGCCTCTCGGTGGCGATAAGCGCATGGCCGAGCAGGGCCGAGATGAGCGGCTGGTCCGGCGCGTATCTGACCGATTGGCGAAGCGATTCGAGGGCTTCGTTCGGACGGCCGGATTCGAGCAGGATCTGCCCCTTCAGCTCGTGGAAATAGGGATCGTTCGGAGCTTCCGCGAGAAGGCTGTCCGCTTCGGCGAGCGCTTTGTCCGGATAGGCGCTCTTGTGCCATGCATAGGCCCGGGCATAGCGGGCCGGGATGCTCTTGTTGCTCTCCGGATAGGCCACTCGAGTCCGAACCGGGTCTTCGACATAGCCCGAAAGCTTCGCCTTCACGCGCTGGAACCTGGCTTCCAGCGCGGCTTCGGGGGCGCTGTCCCAGCCGGGCGCGCTCTTCACCGACTCCTCGAGCGCCGCGAGCCGCTCCCCGGTGAGGGGATGGGTGCGCATATAGCCATTGTCCTGGGGAATGGCGTAGCGGAACTCCTGGTTCTGGAGCTTCTTGAAGAACGTGAGCAGGCCCTTGCCGTTGGTCTTCGACTTGGCGAGGAAGCTGGCCGCGGCGGCGTCCGCCGACGATTCCTGGGTACGGCTGAAGGCGAGGAACTTGCCGATCGCCGCCTGCTGGCCTGCGGCCATAACGCCCATGCCCGCCTCGCCCGCGCCGGCGGCCATCGCCGCGGCTCCCAGCAGCATGGAAAGGAGCATGATCCCCGTCGCGACCTTCACGCCCTCCTGGATGCGGATGACGTGGCCGCCGGTGATGTGGCCGACCTCGTGGGCGATGACGCCCTGCACCTCGTTGGCCGAATCCGCGGCGGCGATAAGCCCGGAGTGGAGATAGACGATCTGGCCGCCTGCCACGAAGGCGTTGATCGACCGGTCGTGGATCAGGACGATCTGGACGTCCTCGGGCCTCAGCCCCGCGGCCGCGACGATCGGGCGCGACATCTCCTTGAACAGGGCCTCGGTCTCGGCGTCCCGAAGGATCGACTGCGCCGCCGCGGGCCGGGCCGTGAGGCCGAAGGTCAAAATGAGGAGGAGCGCGAGGCGGGCGGCAAAGGCGCTCCACCTTCTCAGCGTAACGATAGCTTCAGCCATTCCGCATCCTATCCCTTTGCAGGGCTGAACGTGACATGAGCGCGCCAGCCTTCGCAAGCGCGCTCATGCCCGTTCTTCAGGCCCCGAAAGTGCGCTGCCACCAGCCGCGGCGCGGTTCGCCTGCCTCGGCTTCGGCGGCTTCGGTGGTTTCGGCGGTCTCGGCAGCTTCGCCGGCCGCCGTCGCGTCGCGGTCGTTGGCCGCCTCGGGCGCCGGCTCGGGCGCCGGAGCTTCGGCCGGAGCCTCGGCCTCGGCGGCCTTCTTGCGGCGGGTCCGCTTCGGCTTGGCGGGCTTTTCGTCCTCGGCGGCGGGAGCGGCTTCCGTCACCGGAGCCGGTTCCGCCTCGACAGCGGCCGCCGGAGCTTCGGGAGCTTCGGGCTCCGGAGCGGCTTCGGCCGCCGCCGCCGCCGGAGCTTCATCCTTGCGCCGGGCCCTGGGACGGCGGCGCCCCTTGGGCTTCTCCTCCGTCTCGGCCGGAGCCTCCGGGGCAGGCTCGGCCGCAACCACGGCCTCCGGCTCCGGCGCGTACAGGGGCTCCGCTTCTCCGGGCACCTGGGCCGCCTCCCGAGGAGCCTCCTGCTCGGTCGAGCCGGGCTCGCCGCCTTCCTCGCCTTCCCTGCGGCGGCCGCCGCGACGGCCGCGCCGCCGCCGGCGCTTGCGTCCTCGGTCCTCGCTCTCCTCGCGGCGTTCGCGGGCTTCGCGGCTTTCGGGACGGCGGGGGCGGGACTCTTCCTCGCTCTCCTCCGTCTCCTCTTCTTCGTCGATGTCCTCGGCGATATCCTCCGCGAATTCCTCCTCGTCCACCTCCGGCTCGACGATCCGCTCGACGCGCGGCCGAGCCGCCGGCGGCGGGCCGAAGGATTCGACCGCCATCTTGGCGCCTTCGAACGTCTCCTCGATCAGAACCTCGATGACGACTCCGTAGCGCGACTCGATCTCGCCAATCTCGCCGCGCTTGCGGTTGAGGACGTAGACCGCCGCCTCGCGGCCGGCGCGGAGCACGATCCGGCTGCCGCGGCCGCGTGCGGCCTCCTCCTCGAGCATGCGCAGGGCCGAGAGGCCGGCCGACGACGCGGTGCGCATCAGGCCGGTGCCCTCGCAATGCGGGCAGGGGCGGGTGGACGCCTCGAGCACTCCGGTCCTGAGGCGCTGGCGGCTCATCTCCATCAGACCGAAGGACGAGATGCGTCCGACCTGGATTCGGGCCCGGTCGTTCTTCAGAGCCTCCTTCATCGCCTTCTCGACCTTGCGGATATGGCCGTTCGATTCCATGTCGATGAAGTCGATGACGACGAGGCCGGCCATGTCGCGCAGGCGAAGCTGGCGGGCGATCTCGTTGGCGGCCTCG
>JASLBD010000178.1 GCA_030146745.1 Allosphingosinicella sp.
TCATCAACGGCGGTCCGGGGCTGAGGGAATGGGTGGACGATGCGGCGGCATCGCCCGCCGACCTCGACGTCCTGGCATTGCCGGACGAGGAGGCGTGGCTGGAGGCGCGCCGGCCCTTCCTCCTCTACCCCTCGCGTTGACGAAAGGGGCTGCGATACCTAGATAATAGCCATGGCCATTCGCCCCATCATCGAAGCTCCGGACCCTTTGCTGCGCCAGATTTCCTCGCCGGTCGAGGCGATCACGCCCGAGATCCAGACGCTCATCGACGACATGTTCGAGACGATGTACGCCGCCCCCGGGATCGGCCTGGCGGCGATCCAGGTCGGAGTGCCCAGGCGGATCCTCGTCATCGACCTCCAGGACCCGGCGGAGGAAGGCGGCGAGCCCGTCCGCAACCCGATGGTGTTTATCAACCCGGAGATACTAGGGGCCTCGGAGACTGAGCGGCCCTACAACGAGGGCTGCCTGTCCGTCCCCGACCAATATGCCGAGGTGGACCGCCCGGATTCTGTCCGCGCCCGCTGGCTCGACCGCGACGGCAAGGTCCATGAGGAAGAGATAGAGGGCATGCTCGCCACCTGCCTGCAGCACGAGATGGACCATCTCGAGGGCGTGCTCTTCATCGACTATCTCTCCCGGCTAAAGCGCGACATGATCCTGAGAAAGCTGGCGAAGCAGAGGAAGCTGGCGGCCTGACCGTCCTCCCGGCGAAGGCGGGATCCATGAACGCCGCCGCCTGAGGCTAGACTCGCCACCCGTGTTCGTGGATGCCGGATCAAGTCCGGAATGACGACCTTCCTGACGGTTTTCCACAGCTTCCAGCAGCCCCCTCTTTACCATTTCCCGCACCTGCCGTAGGTTCGCCCTTCGTTCCAGGAGCGCAACATGGACTCCTCGCTCATCCTTTTCATCCTCCTGGCCCTCGCGGCGGGCGCCGCCGCGGGCCGGTTCCTCGGCGCCCGCCAGGCCGCGCTCTACCGCAAGGAGCGCGACGACCGGACGGGGGATTTCCGGAAGGCGGTCACCGACCTTGCCGGAATGCAGGAGAAGCTCGACGAGGCGCGGCAGGCCTGCGCCGACGCCAAGGTGGAATGCGCCCGCCTCTCGGCCGGCCAGGAGGAGCGCGAGCGGGCCTTCGACGCTCGGCTCAGGGAAATGACCGACGCACGGGAGGCGTTTTCAGCTCAGTTCCGGGAGATAGGCGGACAGCTTCTCGGAGAGGCCCAAAAACAGTTCCTGGAGCGGGCGGAGGCCCGATTCAAGCAGTCGGAGGAGAATGCGGGGCAGGGGCTCAAGGCGCTGCTCCAGCCCGTCACCGATCGGCTCCAGCGCTACGAGGAAGGTGTTGCCAAGGTCGAGGCCGAGCGGCGGGATGCGTTCGGCAACCTCGTCGGCCTGATCGAATCGATGCGCGTCGGCCAGGAGAAGGTCAGCAGCGAGGCCGCCAAGCTGGTCAACTCGCTGCGCAACGCTCCGAAATCCCGCGGCCGCTGGGGCGAACAGCAACTCAAGAACGTGCTGGAAACCTGCGGACTCACGGAAAATTGCGACTTCCAGACCGAGGTCAGCGTCGAAGGCGAGGACGGCCGCTTGCGGCCCGACGTGATCATCCGGATACCGGGCGGGCGGACATTGATCATCGACGCGAAGGTCTCGCTGAACGCCTATCAGGACGCTTTCGGCGCCGTGGACGAAGCCGAGCGCCATATCGGCCTGGCGAGCCATGCGGCGGCGATGCGCGCGCACGTCAACGCCCTCGGCAACAAGGCCTATCAGACCCAGTTCGGCAGCAGCCCGGATTATGTGATCATGTTCGTTCCGGGCGAGCATTTCCTGTCCGCCGCTCTGGAGCATGATCCGACCCTGTGGGATTTCGCGTTCGACAAGAAGGTCCTGCTCGCGACTCCGACGAACCTCATCGCCATCGCACGCTCAGTCGCGTCGGTTTGGCAGCAGGAGGCGCTTGCGAAGAATGCCCGCGACATCGCCCTGCTCGGCAAGGAGCTGTACGACAGGCTGGCGAAGGTGGGCGAGGATCTGCGCAAGGTAGGCAGCGGGCTCAACAGCGCCGTGACGAATTTCAACGCGTTCACGACCTCGTTCAACAGCCGGCTGGTCTCGACCGGCCGCAAGTTCAAGCAGCTCAACATCGAAACCGGGTCCCGGGAGCTGGACGACGTGCCGGGCGTGGAAGCGCCCGCAGCCGCCGGCAATGCCGAGACCCCTTCATTGCCTGCCCCAGAAAGCGAGCTTCCGGAAGCGGCGGAATAAGCAGGGCTCTGTCCCGAGACCTCACCCTGAACTTCTTTCAGGGTCCAGGTCTCCGCCCGCGAGGCGGCCCGACCCTGGATGCTGCAACAAGTCCGGAATGACGAACCCGGGAAGGCCCCGGAGCGGCAGGCGCTGAACCTGAACCGTCACCCCCGGGATCGACCCGGGGTCCATCTTCTTCCTGCCCGGCGCCTGCAAAAAGAGGTGGATGCCGGATCGAGCCCGGCCTGACGAGTGATGCGGATATGGCGCACGCCCGTCCTGGTAATATCCCGAAGTAGAATTCCCGGCACTGCGAAGCTCTAATGCGACTCGTGTCGCGGCGATGGGACGCCGCGAGCACTTAACCGTGGAGGACGCCATGCAAAAGCTTAGCAGAACATTGTCTTCGATCGCCGCCGCCGCCGTGTTCATGATGGCCAGCCCGGCCAGTGCGCAGGGGACTCCGGCCTATACTACGACCTATTACAGCGACTCGTCCTACCAGACGGTGGTCGGCCATATCAGGTGGACCGGGTCCAACCGCTGGGGTCAGCCGACCTATAGTCTGCACGGCACCCAAACCGCCTATTCGGTCGACGAACTGGTCGGCTATTGCGACGGCAGGGTGATGAAGCCGGCGATCTAGAGCGTCGGGCGCCAGATCCGCCTCGGCTCGTCATGCCGGACTTGATCCGGCATCCACCTGTTCTCGCGCGCGGAAGGCAAGAAGGTGGATTCCGGATCAAGTCCGGGATGACGATCCAGATATTACGCCCGATGCTGTAGGCTGTATCGACATTCAGGCGGCCTGAGCCAAAACCCCTCTCCCCAGCGGGGAGAGAGGGCTGCACCCGGCAGTCCGCTGAATGTCGATCCGTCCCAGGCCTCAACCTATGGGCGGGGTCGGGATCAATTGTCCCACTCGCTCTTCCGGGCCCCGCCGCAGCCGTTGAAGGTCTTGCCGTCGGCGATCACCGTCACCTCGTGCTCGAAGCCATGGCCGCTCATGACGTCGTTGCACCGCGAATAAGTGACGCCGACGCTGAGCCTCGCAGTCTCGTAGAGCAGGCCGTTGAAGCTGGGGCGCGGGTCGGGGCGGGCGACGCTGATCTTCTTTTCCCCGTAATTACCGGTGTAGTCGATCCGGCCGTCGTGGATGAGCAAGTGCCAGCCGGGCTCCTGGCCGCGCGCTTCGTATCGCTCCCGCGCGAGTGCGGTCGGTGCTTCGAGAGGCTGCCCGGGAGCGCAGGCGGCCGCGAGGAGGGCGAGGGGGAGTATGGCGCGGATCATGACGTTGCGACTCCGAAACTGGGCGATGACGCTCGTTAGTCTGCCGGGCTGGGAAAGAACATCCAATTCAGAATGCAAAGTTGATTGCCAACATTACCTCAGTCGCTACTCTGAATTGCGCGACTCGTCTTCTTTTCAGGAAATGACTGGGCTAGTCGCTCGTAATTCTACGTAGTGGTTAATTGAAGGGGAAGCACGATGAAGCGTAAAATCCTGTATACCGCGATTGTCGCGGCCGTGATGGGAACCGCCAATCCGGCCTATGCGGCGTCCTACCAGGAAATGTACTACTATTATCATTATGAGAATGGATATATTGTCGGCAAACAGCGCGACCTATGCACGAGCTCGGGGGTCATCGTTCAAGGAGACTGGGTGTCGGGTTACGGAACGAACGACGTCCGGGCCGAGCTCTGGATCGGTTGCCAGGATGGGCAGTGGGTGCCGCTGCAAT
>JASLBD010000193.1 GCA_030146745.1 Allosphingosinicella sp.
TCGTCGACCTGGTCCTCGACCGGCTTGATCTCGACGGGCGGGTCGATGAGCCCGGTGGGGCGGATGACCTGCTCGGCGAAGACTCCGCCCGTTTGCTCCATCTCCCAGCCGCCGGGCGTCGCCGAGACGGCGATGGTCTGCGGGCGCATCGCGTCCCATTCGTTGAAGCGGAGCGGCCGGTTGTCGATGCACGACGGCAGGCGGAAGCCATATTCGGCGAGCGTGATCTTGCGGCGGTGGTCGCCGCGCGCCATCGCGCCGATCTGCGGCACCGTCTGATGGCTCTCGTCGACGAAGAGCAGGGCGTTCTCGGGGAGATATTCGAACAGGGTCGGCGGCGGCTCGCCGGGGAGGCGGCCGGTGAGAAAGCGGCTGTAATTCTCGATTCCGGCGCAACTGCCGGTGGCGGCGATCATCTCGAGGTCGAAATTGGTGCGCTGCTCGAGCCTTTGCGCCTCGAGAAGCTTGCCCTCGGCATGGAGCTCCTTGAGCCGCTCGGTCAGCTCGTGCCGGATCGCCTCCATCGCCTGCTTGAGCGTCGGGCCGGGCGTGACGTAGTGGCTGTTGGCGTAGACCTTGACGAAGTCGAGAGCGGCGATCTTCTTGCCGGTCAGCGGGTCGAACTCGACGATCTCCTCGATCTCGTCGCCGAAGAAGGCGATCCGCCAGGCCATGTCCTCATAGTGCGACGGAAAGATTTCGAGATTGTCGCCGCGCACGCGGAAATTGCCGCGGGCGAAGGCCTGATCGTTGCGCTTGTACTGGAGGGCGACGAGCTTCCTGACGATCTCGCGCTGGTCGACCGTGTCGCCCTTCTTCAGGCTGAAGGTCATCGCGCTGTACGTCTCGACCGAGCCGATGCCGTAGAGGCAGGAGACCGAGGCGACGATGATGACGTCGTCGCGCTCGAGCAATGCCCGGGTCGCCGAATGGCGCATGCGGTCGATCGCCTCGTTCACCGAGCTTTCCTTCTCGATGTAGGTGTCGGAGCGCGGGACGTAGGCTTCGGGCTGGTAATAATCGTAATAGCTGACGAAATATTCGACGGCATTGTCCGGGAAGAAGCTCTTGAACTCGCCGTAGAGCTGGGCGGCGAGGATCTTGTTCGGGGCGAGGACGAGGGCGGGGCGCTGAAGCGCCTCGATCACCTTGGCCATGGTGAAGGTCTTGCCCGAGCCGGTGACTCCGAGCAGCACCTGGGTCTGCTCCTCCTGCCGCGCGGCATCGACCAGCTCGGCGATGGCCGTGGGCTGGTCTCCCGACGGCTCGTAGTCGGAGACGATCCTGAGCTTCCTGCCGCCCTCGGCCTTTTCCGGCCGCTTCGGGCGGTGGGGGACGAAGGACTGCCCCGTCTCCGGCTCTTCGAGGCCGGTCCTGATCGTTATCGACATGGCCGCTATATGGTCATTGCGCCGCTTTCGCGCTAGCTTCGCCGCGATAACAAAAGGGGAGATGGGGAAGATGCGCGGACTGATCGTGATACCATTGTGCCTGGCCGCCGCCTGTTCGGGCGGCGGCGAGGAGAAGAAGGCCGAGCAGGCCCCCGATGCGATGCAGGCGGGCCAGTGGGAAATCAGCTCCGAGGTCACCGACTTCCGCTCGACCGACAAGGCAACCCCGGCGCTCAAGGCGGCCGCGGGCGACAAATCGGCTGCCCCGGCCTGCATCGAGGCCGGCGAGGAGGACAAGCCGCCGGCCGCGATGTTCGCGGGCGCGGGCTACGAGTGCGATTACAAGGACCGTTACATCAGCGGCGGGCGAATCAACCTGACCCTCGAGTGCGAGCGCGAGGCGCTCGAGGGTAACGTCATGGTGTCGGTCCAGGGCACCTATAAAGGCGACAGCCTGGAAGGCACGGCGACGGCCACCTCCTTCCTGCCGGGCGAAGGCGACTTCGTGATGAACAGCAGGATCAGCGGGCGTCGGACGGGCCCGACCTGCGCAGCGCCGGCGGCGGACGCGAAGGGCAAAGCCAAGGCCTGATGCCGCTCATCCGGGCGGCGATCGAGGCTGATGCGGAGCGGCTGTTCCCGGCGCCGCGGGCGCATTAGGATGGCTCGAATCTCCGGAGGTCATCAATGCGCCTGAAGTCTCTGTTGCTTGCCTGCTCCCTGGTCGCGGCCCCCGCCGGGGCGGCCGAATTCGCCGACTCGATCAAGGCCGATTACGACAAACGGCTCGGCGCCATGTTCGTCGACTTCCACCGCAATCCGGAGCTCAGCTTCAAGGAGGACCGCACCGCCAGGATCCTCGCCAAGGCGCTTCGCGCCGAAGGGGCGACGGTGACGGAAGGGGTCGGCGGCACCGGCGTGGTCGGGGTCATGCGCAACGGCGACGGACCGACGGTGCTGATCCGGGCCGACATGGACGGGCTGCCGGTCGAAGAGAAGAGCGGCGTCCCCTATCCCTCCAAGGCCCGCCAGGTCGGAGTCGACGGTCTCGAAATGCCGGTGATGCACGCCTGCGGCCACGACGTGCACATCACCTCGCTGGTCGGGACCGCGCGCCAACTCGCGGCGGCGAAGCACCGGTGGCGCGGGACGATCGTCTTCATCGCCCAGCCGGCCGAGGAACGGGTCGGCGGAGCCAAGGCGATGCTCGCCGACGGCCTCTACACGCGCTTTCCCAAGCCCGATTACGCGCTCGCCTTCCACGTCAATTCGGGCATGCGCACCGGCACGGTGAGCGGCGCGGACGCGCTGATGTACAGCTCCGCCGACAGCGTCGACATCGCCATCCACGGCGTCGGCGCACACGGCGCCGCTCCGCACATGGGCAAGGACCCGGTCTATATCGGCGCCCAGATCGTCACCGCGCTTCAGTCGATCGTCAGCCGCGAGATCGGTCCGCTGTCGCCGGCGGTGGTGACGGTCGGCTCCTTCCATGCCGGCACCAAGCACAACATCATCTCGGACCGCGCCGACCTCCAGATCACAGTGCGGGCCAATGACGAGGGGACGAGGCGGCAGCTGCTGACGGCGATCGACCGGATCGCCAAGGGCATCGCCCGGGCCCATGGGGTCGCCGAGAACCGGCTTCCGGAGGTCAAGGTGTCGGAAGGGACTCCGACGACCAGCAACATCCCGGCGCTGGCGCAGCGGGTCCGCGCCGCCTGGAACCGCGCCCTGGCGCCCGGAACGGTGGTGCCGTTCGCGCAGGAGAGCATGGGCGCCGAGGATTTCACCTATTTCGTCCAGCCCGAGCTCGGCGTGGCCGGCTTCTACTTCTCGGTCGGCGGAACGCCGCAGGCGACCTTCGACGCCGCCCGGGCGGGAGGGCCGCCGGTGCCGTCCCACCATTCGCCCTTGTTCAGGATCGACCCGGAGCCGTCGATCCGGCTTGGCACCGAAGCGATGACGCTCGCGGTGCTCGACCTGTTGAGGCCAGGCGGGAGCTCGGCCGGGAACTGATCCACAAGAGGGGAAAGACAATGAAGACGCAGTTGATCCTGGGCGCCGCGGCGCTGGCGCTGGCGGCGTGCGGAAGCTCCGGCGGCAATGAAGGCGATCAAAGCGGGGGCAATGGCGCGACCCCGGCCGCCGGCGGCGCGGGCGGCGGCTCCGCGTCCGCGGTCAGCC
>JASLBD010000197.1 GCA_030146745.1 Allosphingosinicella sp.
GTGCGAGCGCGACAAGGCGGTGGACGATTTCTACAACAGCATCTTCCGCACCCTGCTCACCTTCATGATGGAGAGCCCTAACAACATCACCGCCGCCACCCACCTGCTGTTCGTCGCGAAGAATCTGGAGCGGATCGGCGACCATGCGACCAACATCGCCGAGATGGTCTATTTCGCGGCCACCGGCGGCCATCTGGGCGAACGTGAAAAGGGCGTCGACGCGACGGGGCCCGCCGAGCGGTGACCAAAGGGCGGATCCTGCTGGTCGAGGACGACCGGGCGCTGGTCGAGCTGATCGACTTCCACCTCGCCAAGGCCGGATATGAGACGAGGCAGACCGCGAGCGGCGACGAGGCCCTGCTGCTGGTGCGCGAATCGGCGCCCGATCTGATCCTGCTCGACTGGATGATCGAGGGCACGTCCGGAATCGAGGTCTGCCGCCAGCTCCGCCGGCTGACGCCGTCGAAGAACGTACCGATCATCATGATGACGGCGCGCGGCGAGGAGAGCGACCGGATCCGGGGCCTCGATACCGGCGCCGACGACTACATCACCAAGCCCTTTTCCCCGAAGGAGATGCTGGCTCGGGTCGGAGCCGTGCTGAGGCGCGTGCGGCCGGCGCTGGCGGGCGAAACGTTGACCTTCGAGGATCTGGAGATGGACCTCGCGACCTATCGGGTGCGGCGCGGCGGGCAGCCCGTCCATCTCTCGCCTTCGGAATTCCGGCTGCTGCGCCACTTCATGGAAAGTCCGCGGCGGGTGTTCACGCGCGAAGGGCTGCTCGACACGGTCTGGAGCGAAGGCACCGAGCTCGACCTGCGCACCGTCGACGTTCAGATCCGCCGGATCCGCAAGGCGCTGAACGAAGGCGGCAGACCCGATCTCATCCGGACCGTCCGCTCGGCGGGCTACGCGCTGGAGAGCGCCGGCGGAGGGTGAGCCGGATCGCTCCAGCCTGACTCACTCCCGTCCTTTCCGGCGAAAGCCGGAATCCATGAACGCGAAAGTTTCGAGAACCCCGCCGTCGGCGTTCATGGATTCCGGAGCAAGTCCGGGATGACGCCGGGGGTGGGTGGACCGCAATCCTTTTGTCATACGGGTGTAACGTTAGTCCCGTTTAAGGCCGCGGTGATCGAATCGCAGGAAGTCGAGCTCAAGCTGGAGCTGCCGCCCGGCGAAATCGAGGCATTTCGCCACGCGCCGGTGCTCGGCGACCCGGCCCGGCGGCCGGTCGACCAGATCACCACCTATTTCGACACCGACAAGGGCGAGCTGCGCAAGGCCGGCTATTCGCTTCGGCTGAGGCGGAAGGGGAAAAGCTGCCATCAGACGGTAAAGCAGCGCGGCGCCGATTCCGGCGGCTTCTCGAGCCGGGCCGAGTGGGAGACCAGGGTCGAAGAGCCGCAGCTCGATTTCGAGGCCCTCAAGGCGACCCCGGTCGGCAAGCTGCTGACCAGGCGGGACATGCGCAAGCGGCTGGCAAGGGTGTCGGAAACGCAGGTCCGGCGGACCACCTGGCTCATCCCCCTCGGCGCGAGCGAGATCGAGCTGATCCTCGACGAAGGGCGGGTGGTCAGCGACGGCCGCGAAGAGCCGATCAGCGAAATCGAGCTCGAACTGAAGCGCGGCGCCCGCTCGGACCTGTTCGCGCTTGCCCAGATGCTCGGCGAGGGCCTGACCCTTCGCATGGGCGTGATGAGCAAGTCCGAGCGCGGCTTCCGGCTCCTCGAGGGCCGTTCCGCCCGCGCCCACAAAGCGGAGAAGGTCAGGCTCGATCCGGAGATGACGATCGGCGAGGCTTTCGCCGTCATCGTCCAGTCCTGCCTTCGTCACTTCCGCCTCAACGAGCCGCTCATCTCGAGCGACATGAACGCCGCCGCTCTGCACCAGGCGAGGGTGGCGATGCGGCGGCTCCGCTCGGCCCTGACTTTGTTCAAGCCCGTCCTGGCCGATGCCGACTTCCCTCGCCTTCGCTCCGAGCTGCGCTGGTTCACCGACCAGCTGGGCGAGGCGCGCAATCTCGACGTGATCCTCGCGATCGGCCCCAACGACCCGGCCCGGCCCGACGCCGCGCTGCGCCGGCAGCTGCGCGAGCGTCGGAAAGAGGCCTATCGGCGGGTGCAAGGGGCGCTGGCCGAGCGCAGGCTGCCGGCGCTGATCCTCGATCTGGTCGCGTGGAGCGAGGTCGGCGACTGGCGCCGCAAGGAGGAGGCGAGGCAGCCGATCGCGAGCTTCGCCGAGGCTCGGCTCGATCGCGCCTGGAAGCGGGTCCGCCGGCAGGGCAAGGGGCTGGGCGCGCTCGCCGCCGAAGATCGCCATCGGCTGCGCATCGAGATGAAGAAGCTGCGTTATGCGGTTGAATTCTTCGTCAGCCTCGCGCCGAGGAAGTCGCGCGCCCGGCAGAAGCTTTTCAGCGGCCATCTGCGCAGCCTCCAGGAGCTGCTCGGGGAGCTCAACGACATCGAGACCCGGCGGCAGCTGGCGCCCGAGCTGTTCGAGGCCGGCGACTTGTCCCTGGAGAGGGAAGTCGAGGGGCTGATCGCCCGCGCCGAGCAGGCCTATGACGCGATGAGGGCACTCGGGCCCTACTGGCGCTAGAATAAGAACCGCCACTCCGGGCTCGATTCGGCTCCAGGAACCTGTTGCCGCGAGATTGGGAAAGACCGGTGTTCATGGTGCCGGCGAGTCCGGCATGTCGGAAGCGGCCCGTTCAGCTCTCGCCGCGCCGAGGCCTGAGCAGCGCGATCGCTTCTTCCGCGCCGATGAGGCCCTGGGCGACGAGGGCGCGGACCGCGGCGGCCAAGTTCGGCCACGTGCGGAAGACGTGGTTGGCGATCGCCGCTTCCTCGGCGCCGCAGACGAGCAGCCGGCCGACATGCGAGTCGATCGGCATCGTCTCGAAGATCCCGATCGGACCCGCGAAACCCTGGCCGTCGCAGGCATCGCATCCCCGCGCCCGATAGACGACGGCCCCCGGCTCCAGGCCGAGCGGCGCCGTGACGCCATTGGCCGGCTGCACGGGCGTCCGGCAGCAGGGACACAGCCTTCGGGCCAGCCGCTGCGCGAGCACGAGACGAAGGACGCACGCGATCGAGAAGGGCTCGACCCCGAAGGCGGCGATCCGGCGGACGGCGGCGATCGAATCCCCGGCGCCGACCGTCGCCAGGACCAGCCGCCCCCGGGCCGTCTCGAGCGCCGAAGCGGCGCTTTCCGCGCTGCCGATGTCGCCGACGGCGAGCGCGTCCGGCCTTGCCCTCAGAAGGCCCCTGAGCGTCGTCGCTCTCCCCGAGCCCCGCGGCCCGGCCACGAGGATGAGGCCGCCGGCCTGGCCGAGCGCGCCGACGAGCGCGGAGCGTGCCGTGGGGGTCATTCCGGCGAAGAAGGGCGGGAGCCCTGCCGGGCCGCGCATGCCCCCGCCGGCAGGAGCGGAGCGCTCGCGGGTTCCGGGACCGTGGGCTTCGAGGCGCATGGCCGATTCCTACACTTCCAACATGACAGGGTCGTGGAAGTTTTGTGACAGGCGGGCCGTCATTCCGGCGAAAGCCGGAATCCATTGAACGGCCCGGTGCCGCGATTTCGAACGGCCGTGTTGATGGATCCCGGCCTTCGCCGGGATGACGGCCACCTCCATCAAAACGTCATGCTCAGCCCGACGCTGAGGGTTCGGCCGACCTTGTAGCTGTTGATGTCGATGCGGTTGTCCTCGAACTCCTGATATTCCTCGTAATCCTGGCCGAGCAGGTTACGCGCCTCGAGCTTGATCTCCGCATCCTGGCCGAGGAAACGGATCGCCTCGCGGGCGACGAAGTCGAGCCGGAGGCCGGGCTTCTCGACGATGTCGGGCTGGCGGGCGCTGCCCTGGATCGGGCCGCGTTCGGTGACCCGCTCGCTGGCATAGGTGAGAAGGAAGGTCGCCTGCGACAGCCGGTCGGTTCTTTCGATGCCGAACTGGATGTTGGCGAGATGGTCCGACTGGCCGGTCAGGGGGGCGCCGTCCTGGAACAGCAGGTTCGCCGCCACCGGCTGCAGGTCGGGGCCGATGACGAGGGTGTCGTCCGATTTCACCTTCGACTGCGTGTAGGTGTAATTGGCGATCAGCAGGAGCCGCCGGTCGGCGAAGCTCTCGCCGAGCCCGGACAAAGGCAAATAGGTCTGAAGCTCCGCCTCGGCTCCGTAGAGCGTCGCTTGCGGAGCGTTGGCGAAGCCGGTGCGAAGCTGGCCGCCGCCGGCGAAGAAGGCGGCCGATTCGATCGGATTGTCGATCTTCTTGTAGAAGCCGGCGAGGCTGAACCGCTCGCCGCGCCGGAAATAATATTCGTAGCGCGCTTCGGCGTTGGTCAGCTGGCTGTCGGTCAGGAACGGGTTGCCGGTGAACTCCCGGTCGGATTCGAAATCCTGGTAGATTTGCGGGGCCAGCTCGCGGAACTGGGGACGGGCGATGGTCTTCGAGGCGTGCAGGCGAACCTGCATGTTGTCGGCGAAGTTCCAGGTCACGGTCGCCGCCGGCAGCCAGTAATCGTTGGCGATCCGGGTCGCGGCGGCGCCCGCGGCGCTGGTCAGGACGGTCTCGACCGCATCCTCGTAGCGGATCCCGAACTGAGCTCTCAGCGCCGGGCCCGGAAGCTCGATCTCGGCCTGGGCGTAGCCGGCGTGGATTCGAAGCCCCGCCTCGTAAGCCGCCGCGCCTTCCGCGCCTGAGATGTCGCGAAGCTGGATGTTGAAATTGTAGATGTTGAAGTCGGAGAGCAGATAGTCCGGCCGCTCCTGAGCGACCGCGATCGGAAGGGCGCCCTCCGGCCGGAAATATTGGAACTGGAAGCGCGAGGAATCGCGCTCGCTCTTCGTATAGGCGTAGCCGGCCGAGAGGGTCGTCGGCATCGCGCCGTTGAGCCGGTAGGCGAAATCGATGCCGCCGGCATAGACGTCCTCGCTGAGGTCGTTGAAGGCGATGGTCGCCGACTGGCCGCCGGAGCTCAGGTTGTTCACATAATCGTCGACGTCGCTGAGGCTTTTGGTCGCCGGGTCGCCGTCGCCCAGATAGGTATAGCTGATGTCCCGCTCGTAAGGGGATTCGCGCTGGGAATTGGCATAGGTGCCGCGAAGGTCGACGCTGAGGTCGGCGAATTTGAACTCGCCGACGAACTGGGTGTCGATCAGCTGCCGCTCGAACCAGTAGGTGTTCTGCTCGATGATCGAGGGCGGAAGGTTCGGGTCCTGATCCTGGACGCTCCGGTTGAAGCCGGCGGCGAGGCGGCCCTGCTTCAGCGTGTCGCGGATGAAGAGGTTGGTCCAGCGCAGCTTGTGGCGGCCGATCTCGGCGCCGACACCGAGCATGGCGTTGACGAGGATCCGGTTGTCGGTGGTGACCCGCCGGAAGCTCGACTGAGGGGTGCCGGCGAGCTCGGGATCGTTCGAGATCTGCTGGATCGCGTCGCGCGTTCGCCAGCTGTTGCTGTAGCCGACGGCGCCGAGAAGCCCGATCCTCGCCCCGAGCAGGTCGAAGGCGGTGCCGGCGCTGATGTTGCCGCCCAGATTGGGGGCGAGGTTGTTGACGCGCTGGAGCAGGGTGGTCGGTGCGTTGACCAGGGCCGCCGCGAAGTCGCGGCGCTGGGCGGCCGTCGTGTCGCCGTTGAAGGCACCGCCGGCGACGGCGGCGCGCAGGCCGGCCGGAATGTCGCGGGTGCCGTCGTCGAAGCCGAGCGGATCGAGGTCGCTGCCGAAATAGGAATAGCCGAAATGGCCGGTGGTCTCGCTGTCGACCTCGGCCGAGGCGCCGACGGTCAGAAAGGTTTCGTCCGGGATCGAGGTCGTGGTGAGGTTGATGACCCCGCCGCCGAACTCGCCCGGGTAATTGACCGAATAGCTCTTCTGAACGACCGAGCTGGCGATGAGCCCGGTCGGGAAGATGTCGAGCGGAACGACCCGGCGCAGCGGCTCCGGGCTCGGCAGAGGCGAGCCGTTGAGAAGGGCCAGCGAATAGCGGTCGCCCAGGCCTCGAACGTAGACGAAGCCGCTGCCGACCACCGAAAGCCCCGTGACCCTCTGCAGCGCGCCGGCGATGTCGCCTTCACCGGTTCGGGCGATGTCCTCGCTCGACAGGACCGACACGACCGACGGCGTATTGCGAAGGACGTTGGGGATGTTGCGGCCGGTGACGACGATGTCCCCGGTCTCCTCGGGCTGGGCGCCCGGCGCCGAGACTTCGATCGCCTCCTCCGGACTCTCCGCCGGAGTTTCGGCCTCGATCGGGCCCGCCTCCGGCGCGTCCACGACCGCCGGCGCGTCCTGCGCGAAGGCGGCGGTTGCCGTGAGCGCGGTGGACAGGAGGAGCAGGCTCCCCAAGCGGATGGGTTTCAACATCGTCAGATTTCCCCCGGTGCATTCGCGGTAAGGAGGGGCGGCGGCGGACAGGGCCGCCGCCCCGGGCAGGCGCTCGGATCAGGACGTGGGAATGGCCGTGCAACTGCCGCTGGCGGCGCCGAAGTTCACGTAGCCGGCGTTGCAGGTCCAGCCGGCGAACCAGGTGTCCGAAGCGTTGCGGACGGCGCCGATGTAGGTGACCGCCTCGAGACGGTTCGGAGCGGAGCTGTTGGCCGTCGCGAACTGGTCGGCGTTGAACGGAGTCGGATCCGTCGCCGCCACGGCGTTTTCATTCGCCCCGTTGATGAAGACGTTCGCCAGGGTCGACGTGAAGGCCGAATTGTTGCCGTTCGTGCCCGAGCCGAAGATCGCCTGGATTTCCGCCACGGTGACGTTGCCGTCGTCGCGGAACGCCGTCGGGCAGGCCAGCACCACCGACCGGAAGATCGGCGGCCCGACGTCCTGAAGCGCCGCGTTGGTGGCCCGCATGGTGGAGCCGCCGGTCGCGTCGATGTCCAGACAGGCCTGGGTGCCGACGACGACGCTGTTGAGGATGGCGTAATCGGTGCCGCCGCGAAGCAGGATGGTGTTCCCGCCCTGAGCCGTGCCGCGCTGGACGAAGGTCGCGTTGGAAAGCCGCGTATACTGGCGCGGAAGAGCGTCCTCGTTGCCGTTCGAATCGGCCTCGATCATCGAGTCGCCGTTCTGGGCGTCGCGCTGTACTCCGATCAGGAACTGGATCGTGCCGCGATAGCCGATGTCCGTGTCGAGCGCGTCGTCGTCGGCGCCGGTGATCACGAGATGCTTGGCATTCACCCGGCCGCCGAAAATCTCGATGCCGTCGTCCGAGCTGTTGTGGATCTGGATATGGTCGATCGTCGTGTTGCTTCCGACGCCGCCCATGGTGAGGCCCTGAAGCTCGTTGCCCGGAGCGATGGCGAAACCGGAATAGCGGATCTGGACGTAGCGCATCGTCCCCGAATTGTCGGTCGCGACATTGCCGCCGTAGAAGGAGCCCGTGGTGCCCTCGATCACCTGCTGGCAGGCGGCCGAACCGCCCGGAACGGCGGTGTTGCAGTCGCTGATCGGGGCCCGGCCGAGCAGGATGACCCCGCCCCACAGGCCCTGGGTCGAATCGGTCGCGGTGCCCTCGACATTGGCCCGGGCCGTGAAGATGATCGGCTGGGTGGCGTTTCCGACGGCGTTGATCCGCGAGCCGCGGTTGATCACCAGATAGTCGTTGCCGGACGATCCGAAGATGGTGACTCCCGCCTGGATGGTCAGGGTCACCGCGTCGCCGCCGGCGAGAGCGCCGTCGCCGCCGACGTCGGTGCCGACATTGACCGGCCCGGCGAGCGAGTAGACGACGCCCGGAAGCTTCTGGATGGTGTAATCGTCGCTGATCCGG
>JASLBD010000253.1 GCA_030146745.1 Allosphingosinicella sp.
AGCGCCGCGACCATCAGGACGAGCCCGCGGATGGCCCAGATCCGGTTGCGCACGAAGAGACGGCCTTCGTAATTCCGCTTCAGCCCGGCCTCGAGCGCGTCCTTGGCGCCGCTGAAGGCGGCGTGGTTCTTCTGCTCCATCAGGATCGAATCCCCGCTTGCGAACAGTCGGGACAGCATCGAAGCCTCGGGCTCGGCCGGGCTGGTGCGTCCCGGGGTCCTGTCGATCCGGGTCTGGTCGCGCCTGAAGAAGCCGCCTTCCTCTTCGGTCAGCTTGATGTGGCCGCCGACACCGAGCTCGACCAAGGCGGCGGCGAAGGCGCGGCTGTCGGCGCCCATTCTGGTGATGTAGCGCATGGCGGCCGCGGAGAGGCCGTCGGGCGGGCTGAAGATGGGGACGATCGTCCCGGGCTTCGGATCCCGGCCGGCGCGGCGCCAGGCGTGGAAATAATATGCCAGCACGCCAAGGAGGGCGGCCACGCCCGCGGCAGGCGGCCCGTTGTCCTGCAGCCAGAGGCGGGAGGCCGAGGGCGGCGGCGGCGGAGTCACCACCCCCTTTTGCCAGGCGGCGGCCACCGTCAGCCCCTCCCCCGGGCCAAGCGGCGCGGTGGTGCGGAAGACGATCTCGCCGGGAGATTCGGAAGCCACCTCCGCGTTCGCGGCCTTCGAACCCTGGGTCCCGGTATAGGCCGCCCGCCGGCCGAACCGGACGGGCTGCGGCAGCCGGATGCGCGCTTCGGCGACGTCGATCGGGAAGACCCAGCCATTGCCGGTGGCGTTCCAGTAGAGCTCGTCATGATCCTTGAAAAAGCCGAGCTGGCGGGTCGTTCGGTAGCGGATCGAATAGACATGCTCGCCCGGCGGCACGCTCGTCTCGGCCGAGCCCATATACACCCGGACGCCATTGCCCTGGCGTTCCGTGTGCCACGGCTCGTCGGCGCCGTCGCGCTGAACGCCGACGACGTCGAAGCCGACGCGCAGCTGCGCGCCGACGCGGTTGGTATAGCGGGTCGGGAAATCCCGGTAGATGCCGTGGTCGATCAGCGCCCCTTCCGAGCGGACCCGGATCGTCTCGGTGACGTCGAGCGCGCCGTCGGCCTGGACGATGACGTCGCTCAGATAATGGAGGATGCGCTCCTCGGACGCGGCGGCGGACGGCCAGAGGAAGGCGAGCGCCGCCAGCAGCGGCAGCAAGATCCGGCGCATCAGCCGGCCCGGCCGAAGCTGACCTTGGGCGCCGTCTGGATGCTTGCGTCGCCGTCTTCGTAGAAGGGTTGCTCGCTGAAGCCCATTGGGCGGGCGACAAGCACGTCGGGGAAGGACTGGATGTGCGTGTTGAGGTCGCGGACGGTGGCGTTGTAATAGCGCCGGGCGCCCTGCAGCTCCTCCTCGATCTCGGCGAGCTCGTCCTGGAGCGCCCGGAAATTCTCGTCCGCCTTGAGCTCGGGATAATCTTCGGCGACCGCTATCAGCCGGCCCAGCATGGCGCTGAAGGCGTTGTCGGCCTGGGCGGTGGCCTCGACGCCCGCGGCCCTGGTGGCATCGGCGCGGTGGGCGATGACCTGGCTCAGCGTTTCGCGCTCGTGGGTGGCATAGCCTTCGACCGTGCCGACCAGGTTGGGCACGAGATCGGCGCGGCGGCGGAGCTGGACGGTGATCCCGCTGAACCCCTCTTTGGTCAGCGCCCGCAGGCGCACGAGGCGGTTGTAGACGACGACCGCGTAGAGAAGGGCCAGCGCGAGCAGCCCGAGCGCAATCCATAATCCCATGACGGAAATCCCCCTCGCCCGGTGTTTAGGACAGCGAAGCGCAGCGGGCTAGAGCATCGGGCGCTAAATCCGCATCAGGTCGTCATGCCGGACTTGATCCGGCATCCACCTTTTTTTCGCGCGGAAGGCGAGAAGGTGGATCCCGGATCAAGTCCGGGATGACGATTCAAATTATCACGCCCGATGCTCTAGCCGCCGCGCGGTCCCTCCGACTTAGGACGGAAATAAAAACGGAAGTTCATCTGTTGTGAAGCCGGCCGGGCCATAGCCTGCTCCCGTTGCCGCGGAGCTGCGAGGGGCGGCTCGGCAACGAATGGGGGGACCATGCCTGCACAGGGCTCATTGCGTCATCGTATCCGCGCGTCGTCGACCGCGGCTTCCGTGCTTGCCATCGCGATGTTCGCGTCGTCGGCGGCGCAGGCGCAGCCGGGGACGGAGGTGGCCGATCCTCCGCGCCTGCTGCCCGTTGGCGAGCCGTCGCCGGAGCCGGTCGGCGGAACCGGGAGGGGGGGCGACGAGCAGGTGCTCGACCTCAACATCCAATACGTGCGCGGAAAGATCTTCAATCCCGCGACCGCCGTCCATGACGACGTCAATCTGCGGAGCTATACGAGGCCGGGCGTACAGCCCGGCAGCCGCTACATCTCGCCGGCCATCCATACCCGGCCGGGGCAGACGGTACGGGTCAAGCTTCACAACAGGCTTCCGGCCGACCCGACCTGCAACGGTCACGCCGAGCCCAACGAGCCGCATTGCTTCAACGGCACCAACCTGCACAGCCACGGCCTGTGGGTGAACCCGTCGGGCAATGGCGACAACGTGCTCCTGTCGATCAATCCGGGGGTCAGCTTCGAATATGAATATGCGATTCCGGCCGACCACCCCGCCGGCACCTTCTGGTATCACACCCACCGCCACGGCTCGACCGCGCTGCAGGTCTCGAGCGGAATGGCGGGGGCGCTGATCGTCCACGGCAGGCGGCTGCCGACGGCCCGGCGCAACGGCGACCTCGACTCCTTGCTGGCCGGCATCAAAGAGCGGGTGATGGTGCTCCAGCAAATCCAATATGGCTGCCGGGACAAGGCCGGAAACATCAAGGTCCGGAAGAACGACGAGGGCGCCGTCGTCGCCTGGATCTGCGACAAGGGCGACACCGGCGACATCGAGACCTATTCGGACGCCAACGGCAACGGCTTCGGCTCCAGAGGCTGGGGACAGTCGGCGCGCTACACCAGCATCAACGGCCTGATCCTGCCCGACTTCCGGGCGAAGCAGGGCCAGATCGAGCGCTGGCGGATGATCCATGGCGGAGTCCACGACACGATCGCCCTGCGCTTCCTCAAGGCGAAGTACGACGCTCCGCTGAAAGCCGGCCGCGCTCTGTCGCCGGAGAGGATGGAGGTCCTGATCGCGCAAATCTGCGCCGGCGAGCCGCTGCCTTATCACCTCGTCGCCGCGGACGGGATCACGCTCGGCTCGGCCCAGCAGACCCGGCTCGCAACGTTCCAGCCGGGTTATCGCTTCGACGCGCTGGTCCTGTTTCCGGAAGCGGGGAGCTATTGCGTGATCGACGCCGCCACCAAGGCGGCCGCGAGCGTCGGCGGAGCGCCGTCGGGCTCGCGGCTGCTGGGGATGGTGCGGGTGGCGGCGGGGACCCCGGTGAGCGACATCCAGGCGCATGTGACCGACCAGCTCGTCGCCGCGGCCGGGCGGACGATGCCCGCGCCGATCGCTCCGGCCGTGGTCGCCGACCTTCGGGGCGGGCTCAAGCTCAGCCGCTTCACGCCCCATGCCGACGTCCGCGACGACGAGATCAAGGGCACCCAGCTGCTCAGCTTCGACATCTCCCGGTCTGCGCCCGACAAGCCTTTCGAGTTCAAGGTCGGGGGGCGGGGCGCCGACGGCAAGGATTATGCGCCGCGGGCCTATTCGCCGTCGCGGCTCGACCGCAAGCTGACTCTGGGCACGGCCGAGCAGTGGGAGATGACTTCGCTGCTGGCCGGCCATCCCTTCCACATCCACGTCAATCCGTTCCAGGTCGTGGCCATAATCGATCCCGACGGCCGCGACGTCAGCGGGCCCGAAATCCTCCCCGGCGCCGACCCGCAATATCGCGGATTCCGGGGCATGTGGAAGGATACGGTGTGGGTCGAGCAGGGCCATACGCTGAAGATGCGCACTCGCTATCAACGCTATATCGGCGAGTTCGTCCTCCACTGCCACATCCTCGACCACGAGGACCAGGGCATGATGCAGAACGTCGCGATCACCCTGCCGGAGGGCACTCCGGCGAGCGTCAACGCGCCCGGCGAAAGCCATGGCAGCCACTAGGGGCCGGTCGAAAGACCGGACGAAAGACGAAGGTCCGCCAAGCGGGGGCCTTCGTCGGCCGCGGGGGCAGGACCTGAACCTGCGATCTTCAGCCTGCGCGGTTGCCCGGTCGCTCTGCCCGCGGCCGTGCAATAGGGCCGCGACTCGCGGTGAAGGCGAAGATATGAGGGCGACTCGATGGCCGATCGAGATTCTCGATCGGTCGGAGCAAGGCCCCGCATTAACCAATTCTTCCATTGATTACGCAATAGTTCCGATCGCCTGTCGTCGATTCCCGTCAAGTATACATCCTGAATCGGATGTAATTTTGCCTTTGGGCCCAATTGCTTATTCGGATGCCCCCCAATAGCTTTGATAGCGAGTCGGACCGATTCTCGATCCGATACCTTCAGGGGGAGAGGCAATATGATTTGTGGTAGAAAGACGCTCAGCTTGCGGGCGTTCGCTTTGGGCACGGCGGCCGCTTCGGCGCTTTTGATGGCCGGAACCGCGTCGGCACAGCCCGGCAAGGAGCCTAAAGATCCGCCCCGGCTGAAGCAGCGTGGCGCGTCCCCGACCCATCCCTTTGCCCCGACCGCCAACAAGGAGGTCCTGCTCGACCTCAACATCGAATATGTCGACGGCGTCATGTACAACCCGAAGACGGGCCGCGACGACAAGGTCAGGCTGCGCGCCTATACTCAGGACGGCCTGCCGCAGCCGGAGCGCTTCGTCTCGCCGATGATCGTCGCCCGTCCCGGCGACACCGTCCGCGTCAAGCTCGACAACAGGCTGCCGCAGACGACGACGTCCTACGATCCCGGCTGCGCCGGCGGAGCGGGCCACGATCCCAACACGCCGCACTGCTTCAACGGCACCAACCTTCATACCCACGGTCTCTGGGTGAACCCGTCGGGCAACGGCGACAACGTGCTTCTGTCGATCAATCCCGGCGTCAAGTTCGAATATGAATATGCGATCGACCCCGAGCATCCCGCCGGCACCTTCTGGTACCACACGCACCGGCACGGCTCGACCTCGCTCCAGGTTTCGAGCGGCATGGCCGGCGCCCTCATCATCAAGGGCGACAAGGTGCCGACCCCGACCAAGAACGGCGACCTCGACGTCCTGATCGACGGCGTCCGCAACATCAAGGACCGGACCCTGGTCTTCCAGCAGATCCATTACGGCTGCTTCGATCAGAATCAGAACATCAAGACCCAGACGAACCCTCAGACGGGACAGGTCAACTGGGTCTGCGATCCGGACGACGTCGGCGGCGTCGAGGTCTACAAGGACAAGAACGGCGTCGGCTTCGGTGCCTTCTCGAGCTGGGGCCAGGCCGGTCGCTATACCAGCATCAACGGCTACGTCCTGCCGACCTTCAACGTTAAGCAGAACCAGGTCGAACGCTGGCGCATGATCCACGGCGGCGTGCGCGACACTATGCGCGTCATCTTCGTCAAGGCGAACGCGCCGAGCGTCGACACCCGCCCGGGCGATCACCTGGCGACGGAAAACATGGAGGCGTTCGTCCAGGCGAACTGCAGCTTCCAGGTTCTGCCCTACCATCTGGTGGCGGCCGACGGCCTCACCATGAACCAGGCCATGGCGACTCGCTCCGCCACCTTCCAGCCGGGCTATCGCTGGGACGCGCTGGTGCAATTCCCGCAGACGGGGGAATATTGCATGCTCGACATCCTGAGCCAGTCGTCCGAGAGCGTCGGCAATCTGCCGTCCGGCGTGCGCCTGCTCGGGATCGTGAAGGTCGACACGGATCAGGACACCGTGGTCCGCGGCACCACCGCCGAGCAGCTGGTCGACTCCGCTCATCGGACGATGCCCGCCAACGTCCGCGACGCGGTGATCGCCGACCTCAACAACGGCCTGAGGTTCACCAAGTTCGCTCCGCATGAGACGATCGCGACGAGCGAGCTCAGCGGGGGCCAGGAGCTCACGTTCGACATCACGCCCACCGGGCCGACGACGAACCTGTTCCAGGTGGCGAACCAGCTGCCGACTTCGCCGAACTACAACCCGCAGGCCTACGATCCGGGCCGGCTCGACCGCAAGCTGACGCTCGGGACGGCCGAGGAGTGGAAGCTGACCTCCAACCGGGCCGGCCATCCCTTCCACATCCACGTCAACCCGTTCGAGATCGTCAAGATCGTCAGGGATGCCAACCCGACGGTGGACGTCAGCGCGCCGGGCGCCTTCGACGGCGGCGATCCGCAATATCCCGGCCTCAAGGGCCTGTGGAAGGACACGCTGTGGGTCAAGCCGGGCTATACGGTGACGATGCGCACCCGCTACAAGCGCTACATCGGCGAGTTCGTGCTTCACTGCCACATCCTCGACCATGAGGACGAGGGCATGATGCAGAACGTCGCGGTCGTGCTGCCGGGCGGAACCTCGGCGAGCGTCAACGGACCGCCCGTCGGTCACTCGACGAGCCACTAAGCCCTTCACCAGGCGCTGAACGACGAAAGGCCCCGCCGCAAGGCGGGGCCTTTTTCGTTGCGTGGGGCATGGCGAGGACCGTCACACCGAACGGTTCTCAGGGCCTGGCTTGTCGCCGATTTCGAGTCGCCGGCCTCCCCCGGTCTCGGGCCAGCTTCCGAGGCGAAGGCACGAGGCCGCGACGTCGTGAGCTCGCCTGTTTCTGCGCCGTGCCTTTGCCGCTTCACTCGAGATCCAGCACACGCCTGCCGAAGCGGGTGACGCGGCCGAGGCGAGAGCGGCCAGAGCCCCGACCCCGGCGGGCCTTTCGCAGGCGCCGGCGCCGTCCCGGCGGACGCGGGTTCAGGAACACGACCAGGTCCGGAGTGACGGCGGCCGCCCCGCGCGAGCCGGCCGGAGCGGACGGGGTCCATGAACATGGCTTCGAGCGACCGCGAGCCGCGGCGCCATGGACCCCGGACAGGGCCCTTCGTCGGCGGACGGCGTGGTCCCGGCGGAAGCGGAAGGATCAAAGTCCGGGGCGACGGCGGCTCCACGGACCCCGAAACCGACGAAGGCCCCGTCTTGCGACGGGGCCTTCGTTGGTTGCGGGGGCAGGATTTGAACCTGCGACCTTCAGGTTATGAGCCTGACGAGCTACC
>JASLBD010000095.1 GCA_030146745.1 Allosphingosinicella sp.
CGGAGCGCCTTCGAACAGTGTTGCGTCAGCGAAATAAACGGCGCGGCACCCGAAAGTTCCGGCCGACCAACCTGCGATCCCGCCGAGCCTCCTCGCTCCCACGGTGGATCCTGTCCAAAGCCGCTTTGGCTTCGAACAGGCCCCGATCCGCCTGGCTCAGTCCCTGGAGCTGAGGGCTATCTGAAGCTCGATGCGCTTCAATTCCCGAATGATCCGGTTGGCCTGTATCGTCGGCCACAACGCCATCTTCATGGTGAGCGACATCAGCAGCAGCACCGAGGCCGGCAATCCCCAGCGCAGGGCCGCCAACGTGTCGTCCGCCGCGAAGAAATTCCAGGCCGCCCAGGCTCCGGCGAAGAAGGCCGCGCCCTGCGCCACCATAAGCACCATGTTCAGCCAGCCGAGGCGGCCGCCGAAGACGCCCATGGCCTGCTCGATATAATCCGGCTCCTCGCCGATGCTCCGGAGCAGCTCCCGCTCCTCGAGGCCCAGGGCCTCGTCGATCATCCGGTCAGCGTCCCGCATCACTCTTCTCCTTCAAGCGCGGCGCGCAACTTGCGCCGGGCATGCATGAGGCGGGTCTTTACCGTGCCCGCCGGCACGTCCAGGGCGACCGCGACCTCGGCGATCGTCATGTCCTCGAAATGGACCAAAGCAATCGCGGTCCTCTGATCGGGCGGCAGCGCGCGTATCGCCGCGCGAAGCGCGCCTGAGCCCAGAACGTCCACGTCCGGCTCCGGCGCGACGGGCTCCTGCCCGAAAGCCTCGAAAAGCAGCCGCCGCCGCCTCGCGCCGGCAATCTGCCGGGCGCAGCAGCGCGAAACGATCCTGTAGGCCCAGGCCGGGAATGCACGCTCGTCGACCAGCCGGTCCAGCCCTCTTGCGATCTCCAGCCACCCCGCTTGTGCCGCGTCCCGCGCGGCCTCCGAATCCCCGGTCAGGCGCCAGGCATGGGCGACGAGCCTTTTCTGCCAGCGGCGGGCCAGAAGCTCGAACGCGCGCCGGTCGCCCGCCTTGGCGGACAGGACCAGATATTCGTCGAATATGCGGGCCGTCGTTCGGGCCATCGCTTCATCCCCTGCTCGCTTCGGATGATAGGTGCCCCGAGGCGGCGAAAAGGTTCAATCGATCGAGCGGGGCGGCGACACAGACCGCCAGGCGCCACCCCCTCGGTGATGCGGCACCGCTCCCGGCCTTGTTCGTCTTTAGCATGGCGACGCAAGATCGGAGGCAGGAATGGCGACGAAGCACGAGAGATGGAGGACTTTGATCCAGCTGGACGCGTGGCTGCGGGGGCCGATGCTGCTGCTCAGCCTCATGTGGCTGCTCATCGTGGTCGCCGAGCTCACTCTCGGCGATACCCGCCTTCTTTCCACGGTGGGGACGGTCATATGGATCGTCTTCCTCCTGGAATTCGCGCTCCGGTTCACGCTCGCTCCCGGCAAGCGCGTCTTCCTGAAGAAGAACTGGCTCACGATCATTGCCTTGGCCGTCCCGGCGCTGCGGCTGTTCCGGGCGCTGTCCGTCCTGCGCGCGGCGAGCGCCCTGCGCGGCATTCGACTCGTCCGCATCGTCGGCACCGCCAACCGGAGCATGAACGCCTTGCGGGCGGCGCTCCGGCGGCGCCAGTTCGGCTACGTCGCCGCGCTCACGCTCCTTGTCGTCGGCCTCGGGTCGGCCGGAATGCTGAGCTTCGAGCCCGCCGGGCAGGTCGACGGCGGCTTCACCTCCTACGGCCATGCCCTGTGGTGGACGGGGATGCTCGTGGCCAGCATCGGCACCGACTATTGGCCCGTCACCACCGAGGGGCGGGTCCTGGCGGCGCTGCTCGCCCTCTACGGCCTCGCCGTCTTCGGCTATATCACGGCGACTTTCGCGAGCTTCTTCATCGGCCGCGACGCCGAGGAGCCGACCGGACCGGTGGCGGGCTCGGCGGAGCTCGCCGCGATACGCGAGGAGCTTCGGGCCCTTCGACTCTCGATGGAGCGGCCGGCGGCGCCGTGACAGGCAAAAAGAAAGCGGAGCGCCGAAGCGCTCCGCCCGCAGGTGCCGTCAACGGGCACCGGTCTCGTTCGTCGGCTCAGTAGGTCGAGCCGTAATAGCCGAAGACGCGCGCGTTGTAGTCGCGGTCGTAGCGGGGCTCCTGCTCGCGGCTGTAGGAAGGGGAATCCTTCAGCCGGTCCTTGTCGAGGCTGACGCTGTAGCCGTTCTTGTCCTCGTCGTAGGTGAGCTGGTCCCACGGCAGCGGGTGATAATTCTCGCCCATGCCGAACAGGCCGCCGAAGCTCATCACCGCGTAGCGGACCCGGCCGTCGCGCTTGCCGACCATGAAGTGGTCGATCGTGCCGAGCTTCTCGCCGTCGCGGCCGTAGACGGCGGTGCCTTCGACCTTCGCGGACGAAATAAGCTCGCTGGTCTCGTCGCGTGCGAGGGTGTCGGTGTCTCTTTCCATAGTATTGTTCATCGTCATTCTCCTGAACGGGTTGATGGAATCGTACGGCCGCATCGGGTTCGGGTGCCCGTCGCACTGCGCTGAGGAGCGCCGGCGGCTTACCCAATGAACGGTCCGGCGGGCCGGACGTTCAAAGAGTTGACGCGGGTCAATTCTCGTTTTCAGGCGCTGCCGCCGAGCCACTCCGCCTGGCCTTCTCCGATCCGCTCGGGGCCTAAGCGCAGCGTATCTCGCCGCGCTCGATGGCATAGCCGACGGCGGCTCCGCCCGCGGCGCCCAGGATCGTGCCGATCGTTTTCGAGCCGCGCGGGGCGATGAGGTTGCCGAGCAGGCCGCCGACGCCCCCGCCGACCACGAGGCCGACGGTTCCGTCGCGGCGCTTGCAGTAATAGCGTCCGCTGCGGCCGCGGTAGATTTCGTCGTCGCGGCCCAGAGCATAGGGCTCGTAGTTGCCCGGGCGGTAGTCGCGGGACCAGTCGTAGCCGCCGCGATCGTCATAGGTCGAGCAGGCGGAGAGCGGCGCCATCGCCAGGGCGGCGGCCGCGAACAGGGGGTAACGCATGTCGGTGTCTCGCTTTTTTCTAAGGAGGAGCGATATCGACCCAATGTCCGGCGGCTCGCCTTGGTTGCGTTGCGGAGCCGAAATTGATCTAGGTCAAGTCGAGCTGGGGCCGGGCCGCGACGGCTGGACGCGATCCACGCCCTCCAGCAGGCCCGGATCGAAGCCGTCGCCGTGGATCACCGATATGTGCCGGTGGTCTCGAGCACCACCGCGCGCACCTGCGAAAAATCGAGGACGTTCGCCGCTCGAAGCTTTTCAACGATGCTGGAGCGGGAGACCCGGCTGGCGGACATGGCATCCTCGAGGAACTCGCCATCCTCCATCAGAAGGATCGGCTTGTTCTTGAGCAGGCGCTGGACCCTGTCGGACCGCTGCCGGGCGAGGGCGAGGACGTACTGGATGAGGAAGACGCCCGCTATGGCGGACACGGCTTGGAAGAAGGACGGCCATTCCGAGCGGGTGCCGGCCTGTGCGATGAGCGAGCCGGTCGCCGATCGTGGTGACGAAATCGAACGAGGTCATCTTGGAAAAAGCGCGCAGGCCGACGAGGCGGACGAGCAGCACTGTCCACAGGACGGCGATCGAAGTCAGGACCAATCCTCTCACGACGGGGCCGAACGGTTCGCCGATATCAAGCATCCGACATGTCCTCAGTGCAGATCGTAACGGAAGACGAGCAAGGCCGACAAAGTGACGATCATCAGCACGACGAGCGGTACCCCAGTCCTCGTATAGTCGCCGAACTTGTAGTCGCCGGCCGACATGATCAGCATGTTCGTCTGATAGGCGACCGGGGTGGCGTAGCAGAGGTTGCAGCCGAACAGCACCGCCAGCACCAGTGGCTCGACCGGTATCCCCAGCTGCTGCGCCAGGCTGAAGGCGATGGGCGTGCCCACGGCCGCCGCGGTCGTGTTCGAGGCGAAGTTGGTGAGGATGGTGACGAACAGCATGACGGTCGCGAGAACCCCGGCGGGGGGCAGGAACTGGAGCCCGAGCGCGATCAACTGGCTGAGCCATTCCGCCGCGCCGCTTTCGAGGATGATCCGGCCGATGGCGATGCTGGCGGCGATCAGAACGATCACCTTGGCGGAAAGCGCCCGGCCGACGCGGTCGAATTTGACGCAGCCGGTGACGAACATCAGGATTGCGCCGCCCAGCGCCGAGATGGCGATTGGAACCAGGCCGATGCTGGCCGGGATTATCGCGCCCGCCATGATCGCCAGGGCGAGCGGCGCCTTCAGGGTACGGGGCATCTCCTTGGCGCCCTCGAGCATGAGCAAATTCTCCGAGCGCGCGAGGCGCTGAAGATCCGGCATCGAACCGGTGACCAGGAGTATGTCGCCCTCGCCGAACTCGGAATCGGGATGCTGCTCGCGGCGTTCCTCCGCCCGGCGCCGGGCGAAATGGATGCCGAGGATGGCGACGTTGTAGCCCTCGGCGACGCCGCAGTCGGTGACGCTCTTGCCGATCATCGCGGAATCGGCGGCGACGGCGAGCTCCACCACCGCCAGATCCTCGCCGGTTCGTCCGTAATCCGCCTTCAGCCTATCCATCAGCCAGGCAGGCGCAGCCGTCGCGCCGAGCACGCGCATCGCCTCCTCCAGCGCCTGATGAGTGCCGGTAACGCCGACGCGGCCGCCGGCGGCGAGGCGCTCGTCCGGCCCCACGGTGAATTGGAGGTCCTCGGGAAGCGAGCCTTTCAGCGCCGAC
>JASLBD010000306.1 GCA_030146745.1 Allosphingosinicella sp.
GGTAGCTGTCCCAGGCGAAGCGCGGATCGCCGGAGACGGCGGCGAGGCCCTCGACGGTCCTGTCGTTGAGGCCGAGGTTGAGGACGGTGTCCATCATGCCGGGCATCGACACGCGCGCGCCCGATCGGACCGAGACGAGCAAGGGATCGGCCGGGTCGCCGAAGCTCTTGCCGGTGAGGCTCTCGATATGGGCGAGGCCGTCGGCGACCTCCTCGCGCACGCCGTCGGGGAAGGTCTCCCCTTCGGCATAATAGAGCGCGCACATCTCGGTCGAGATGGTGAAGCCGGGCGGCACGGGAAGGCCGATCGAGGCCATTTCGGCGAGGTTCGCGCCCTTGCCGCCGAGCAGATTCTTGTTCCCCGCCTCCCCATCCGAGGCGCCGCCGCCGAAGCGGTAGACGTAGCGGGTCATCGCATTACTCCGTCGTTCCGGCGAAGGCCGGGATCCATGAACACGGATCGCGCAAGCCCGGCACCGACGGTGTTCATGGATTCCGGATCAAGTCCGGAATGACGGTCTGTCAGGATCATCGCGGCAGGCGGTCCTTCGAAAGGTTCGGCGGAAGTTTCGGAAGTTTCATTGTTTCGGCTTCCTGAGGACGGAAAATCGGCTGAACCTTTTCACCCTTCGATCCGCGAGAAATCCGCGACCCCGTGGACGGCGTCGCGCATCCGGGCGAGGAGGGCGAGACGGGCCTGGCGCTTGGCGGGTTCGGGATCATTGACGGTCACCTTGTCGAAAAACGCGTCCACCGGCGCGCGCAGGCTGGCCAGAGCCGCCATCGCCCCTTCGAAATCCTCCGACTCGACCGCCGCTCGGGCGCGGGGCTCGGCCGAATCGAGGGCCGCGATGAGGGCAGTCTCCTCCGTTTCGGGCGTGTAAGCAAGGGGTTTGTTCCAGTCCTGTTCTGCAGGCACGGAGCCGTCATGCCGGACTTGATCCGGCATCCACTTGTCCTCTTCCGGCGTGGAAAAAGAGGAGGTGGATCCCGGATCAAGTCCGGGATGACGGCCTGTGTCGGATGCCGACCAGCCCTCCTTCTTCAGGATATTCGCCGCCCGCTTGTAGCCGGCGAGGAGGTCGGCGCCTTCGGGAGTCTCGACGAAGGCCTGGAGGGACCGGACCCGGGCGAGCAGCCGGACGAGATCGTCCTCGCCGGCGCCATCCTTGTTTTTGGCGGCGAAGACGGCGTCGATCAGGTCGTGGCGGACCCCGGCCTCGCGCTGCTGGACCTTGAGGCGGTCGGCGAAGAAATCGGGAAGATCGAGTGCTCCGCCATCGACCAGACCTAGCAAGGCCGCGGCGAAAAGCTGATGAAATTGAAGCCGTAATTCGTTGACGACGATTAAATTGATCGCACCGAGAGCAGACCTTCGCAAAGCATATGGATCTTTGGAACCTGTGGGTTTCTCGCCAGCCGTGAAGAATTGGATCATCGAATCCAGCTTGTCCGCCAGGCTCACCGCCACCGTCACCGGCGCGTTCGGCACTTCGTCGCCCTGCCCCACCGGCTTGTAATGGTCGCGGATCGCGTCGGCGACGGCGGGGTCCTCGCCCTGGGCTCGGGCGAGGTGGCCGCCGATCAGGCCCTGGAGCTCGGGGAATTCGCCGACCATCTGGGAGACGAGATCGGCCTTGCAGAGGCGGGCGGCGCGTTCCGCGAGGGCGGCCAATCTCTCCCTCTCCCCTGCGGGGAGAGGGTCGGGGTGAGGGGGTTCGGCGGCTGAGGGTTCAGTCGGACTCAGAGCCCCCTCACCCTGGTTCGCTTCGCAAACCTGTCCCTCTCCCCGCCGGGGAGAGGGGTTTATTATCCCCTCCTCGACCAGCCAGCGGGCCAGCTTGGCGACCCGCTCGACCTTGTCGGCGACGGTGCCGAGCTTTTCGTGGAAGACGATGTCGCCGAGCTTCCCGGCCTGCGCCTCGAGCGGGATTTTCAGATCCTGCTCCCAGAAGAATTTCGCGTCGGAGAGGCGGGCGGAGAGGACGCGTTCGTTGCCGGCGACGATCGAGGCGCCGCCGTCGGCGGCGTCGATATTGGCGGTGCAGACGAAATTGGGGGCGAGATCGCCCTCCTTGTCCACGCAGGCGAAATATTTCTGGTTGGTGCGCATGGTGAGCTGGATCACCTCGCGCGGCACTTCGAGGAAGCCGGGATCGAAGCTTCCGAGCAGGGGCACCGGCCATTCGGTGAGGCCGGCATTCTCGGCGAGCAGGCCTTCGTCCTCGACCAAGGCCAGGCCGGCCGCGGCGGCGGCGGCCTGAGCGCCCTCCGCTACGATCCGGCGGCGCTCGGCGGGGTCGACGACGACATGGCAGGCCTGGAGCTTCTCGACATAGTCCCGGGCGCCGCCGATGGTGATCGGGCCGCTATGGTGGAAGCGATGGCCGAGAGTGGCCGCGCCGGAGCGGATGCCGGCGATCTCGAAGTCGACGATCTCCTCGCCGAGCAGGGCGACGATGCCCTGGAGCGGGCGGACCCAGCGCGGGCTTTCGGTGGAGGCGGACGCAGGGCCCCAGCGCATCGACTTGGGCCAGGGAAAGGCGCGAACGATGGCGGGGATCGCTTCGGCAAGGACGGCGCAGGTGGCGCGGCCGGGCCTGTCGACGATCGCGAAGAAGATGCCGTCGCGCTCCTCGAGCTGTTCGCGGGCGAGGCCGGTCTTGCGAAGGAAGCCTTCCAGAGCCTGCGGCGGGGCGGAGGATCGAGGGCCTTTCGTCTCCTCGCGAACGGCGGCGGTTTCGGCGGGCAGTCCGCGGGCGATGAGGACGAGGCGACGGGGGGTGGCGAAGGTCTCGACCGCTTCCGCCTTCAGGCCTGCACTTGAGAGTTGCTCTGAAAAGAGGCGCGCAAGATCCTGCTGCGCCTTGCCCTGCATTCGCGCGGGAATCTCTTCGGAGAGGAGCTCGAGAAGGAAATCAGGCATGTGTGACCATTCCTGCGCGAAGCGCAGAATCAGCTTTTTGTGCGCGCAGAGACGCAGAGACGCGGAGAGGCTGCGCCAGATTCGCAGACAATGCTCTTTCTACCACGCCTGTGGACAGGCGCTGCGCGCCGTAGGAAGCCCGGAATCTCTGCGTCTCTGCGTCTCTGCGCGCAAAAACCCTCATCCTTCCCACCCGTTCTTCTCCATCCAGGACTGGCAGGCGCCCTTCGCCAGATCGCGCACACGGCCGATATAGGCCTGGCGTTCGGCAACCGAGATGACGCCCCGCGCCTGAAGGGTGTTGAAGATGTGGCTGGCCTTGATCGCCTGGTCGTAGGCGGGGAGCGGGAGCCTGGCTTCGATGCAGCGGGCGTTCTCGTCGGCGGCATCCCGGAAAGCACGGAACAGCGTCTCGGTGCTGGCGACCTCGAAATTATACGCGCTGAACTGGCGCTCGTTCTCGAGGAAGACCTCGCCGTAAGTGACGCCCCCCTCTCCGTCTTTGGCGTCGTTGAAGGCGAGGTCGTAGACGTTGTCGACGCCTTGGACGTACATGGCGAGGCGCTCGAGCCCGTAGGTCAGTTCGCCCGCGACCGGCTTGCAATCGTAGCCGCCGACCTGCTGGAAATAGGTGAACTGGGTGACTTCCATGCCGTCGCACCAGACTTCCCAGCCCAGCCCCCAGGCGCCGAGTGTCGGGCTTTCCCAATCGTCCTCGACGAAGCGGATGTCGTGCTTCATGAAATCGATGCCGATCTCGGCCAGCGAGCCGAGATAGAGCGACTGCAGGTCCGGCGGGCTCGGCTTCAATATCACCTGATACTGGTAATAATGCTGGAGCCGGTTCGGATTCTCGCCGTAGCGGCCGTCGGTGGGGCGGCGGCAGGGCTGGACGTAGGCCGCCTTCCAGGGATTGGGGCCGAGGCTTCGAAGCGCGGTGGCGGGGTGGAAGGTGCCGGCGCCCATCTCGACGTCGTAGGGCTGGAGGATCAGGCAGCCCTGACGGCTCCAATAATCGTGGAGGGTGAGGATCAACGACTGGAAGCTGGGCGGGCTTTTCTCGTCCACGGCTGGGTTCGGCTTCGCACCTGCACAAAGGAAGGCGCCGCCTTGGCGCATCGTCCCGGAAGGGTCAAGCAGCGGCGGAGCGCCGGCGGCGGCAGCGGCAGTGTCAGCCTAGCATGATTAATTGTCATGGTAGCTTGACATATTCGGAGAGCGGTGGCACGTTCGGCCTTCCACGGGCGAAGCCGATAGTCGCAGGCTCCGCTCGGCAACGATGAGGGCCGGTGCGCAACAGATTGAAGGTCTTGAGAGCGGAGCGGGACTGGAGCCAGGCGGAGCTTGGCGGCCGGCTCGGCGTGTCGCGTCAGGCGGTGAATGCGATCGAGACGGGGAAATACGATCCCTCGCTGCCGCTGGCGTTCAAGCTCGCGCGGCTGTTCGGGATGCGGATCGAGGACATCTTTCAGGACGAGGGGGCAGCCCAATGAGCGGTGGCGAGAATTTCGGGACGATAGCGGAGAGGCAGCGGCGGCGGCGCTACTGGACCTTGATGGGCCTCGCGCTGGCCGCCGCGGTGGTGATCGGGCTGACGGGACGAGTGCTCGGCACGCCTTACGGGCCGATCGCCCCGGCCGCGGCGATCGGCCTTGCCGCCGCCCTCGTC
>JASLBD010000214.1 GCA_030146745.1 Allosphingosinicella sp.
AGTTTCGTTTCGAAACCGGATTGTTGCGCGATTGCCATAAGGGCCGGAAACCCGCAGAAAAGTGCGGATTCCTGCTGGCAGGCGCGAGTCCTTTTCAGTAGCTCTGGCCCTAACCCAAAAGGGAGAGGGGAATATGTCGAAGTCCTTCTGGCTTGTTTCGGCCGGCCTGTGCGCGCTCACGGCGGCGCCCGCTTATGCTCAGGATCAGACCAGCCCGACCGGCGAGCCCAGCCCGGTCGAGGAATCGGCCGAGGTCAATCCGGACGCCGACGTCGCTCCGACCGACGATCTCGCCGCGGGCGGCGAGGGCGACATCGTCATCACCGCCCAGGGCCGTGCCCAGATTCTCCAGGACGTGCCGATCGCCGTCTCGGCGGTCTCGGCGGAATCGCTCCAGAACAGCGGCGCCTCCGACATCCGCCAACTGAACCAGCTCGCCCCGTCCCTGCTCGTCTCGTCCACCGGCAGCGAGGCCAACGGCTCCGCGCGTATCCGCGGCATCGGCACGGTCGGCGACAATCCCGGCCTCGAAAGCTCGGTCGCCGTCTTCGTCGACGGAGTCTACCGCTCGCGCAGCGGCGTCGGCCTCAACGAGCTCGGCGAGATCGAGCGGATCGAGGTGCTTCGCGGACCGCAGGGCACACTGTTCGGCCGCAACGCTTCCGCCGGCCTGATCCACGTGATCAGCAAGAAGCCGAACATGAACCAGTTCGAAGGCTTCGGCTCGCTGACCTACGGCAATTTCGACTATATCCGAGCCGACGCCGGAATCACCGGACCGATCGGGGATTCGCTCGGCTTCCGGATCGACGGAGTCTATGCGCGGCGCGACGGCTTCTACAACGACGTCAACAACGACGAGGACGTCAACGACCGCAACCGCCTGTTCCTTCGCGGCCAGCTTCTGTTCCAGCCCAATGCCGACCTGTCGGTCCGCCTCATCGGCGACTATACAAGCCGCGAGGAAGCCTGCTGCGGCGCCGTCTATATCGACCGCGACTTCAACCCGGCGATCGGCAACCTCAACGAGCCCGCCACGCCCATCCTGGTCGGCGGGGCGGTCAACCCGAACGGCAACAACATCATCAACGTGCTTCGCGACCTCGGCACGCCCCTGATCGCCTTCAACGACCCGTTCAGCCGCGACATCTACGTCACTCCGGGCCGCAGCTACGAGGGCGACACGCGCGACTGGGGCCTTTCGGCCGAGGTCAATTACGACCTCGGGCCGAACGTCTCGCTGACCTCGATCACCGCCTATCGCGACTATGTCTCGGGCCAGCCGGGCGACATCGACTACAGCCCCGTCGACATCCTCTACCGCTCGCCGGTCAACGGCGGGCTCGAGCGGCAGTTCAAGACCTTTACCCAGGAGCTCAGGCTCCAGGGCAAGGCCTTCGGCGACAAGCTCGACTGGCTGATCGGCGGCTATTTCGCCGACGAGAAGCTGACCGTGACCGACAATCTCAGGTTCGGCACCCAATATGGCCGCTTCGCCACCTGCCGCCTGCTCTCCGGCACCGGCCTTGCCGGCTTCTACAGCCCGAACACTCCGGGCTGCATCAGCCCGACCGGCCGCGCCGTCATCGGCGGGGCGCTCGCTCCGGCGGTGCCGTCGCCGTTCGGCCCGGCCGGTCAGCTGGTCCTTCAGGCCTTCGACCGCCTGGAATCGGTCAACGACAAGGGCAGCACGCTCGACACCTATCGCCAGGACAGCCGCAATTACGCGCTGTTCACCCACAACATCTTCCACATCACCGACAAGCTCGCGCTGACGGTCGGCCTTCGCTACACGAACGAGAAGAAGGAGCTGAACGCCACCTTCGGCAACGACAACATCGCCTGCGTCAACCAGCAGGCGGCGCTGCTCCCGCTCCTCGCCAATCCCGGCCTGGCGCCGCTCGCCGCCGGCCTGATCGGCCTCACCTGCCAGGGCAATTCGACCGCGGAGCTGAACGGAGTCTCCATCTCCGACGAGCGCAGCGAGGACGAGTTCACCGGCACCGGCATCCTCTCGTACAAATGGAGCCGGGACCTGATGGTCTACGGGAGCTGGTCGCGCGGCTACAAAGCGGGCGGCTTCAACCTCGACCGCTCCGCCCTCAAGGCGCCGGTGTTGCCGTTCGCGGCCACCCCGGGCGGCGCCCAGGCGCTGGTCGGCAACCTCCAGTTCGATCCGGAGATCAACACCGCCATCGAGCTCGGCGCCAAATATTCGCGCGGCCCGCTCACCCTCAACGCCGTGCTGTTCCGCCAGGACTTCAAGAACTTCCAGCTCAACACGTTCAACGGCACCGTCTTCCTCGTGCAGACGGTGAACGGCTGCGGAGTCGACCTCGCCGGAGGGGATCGCGATCAGAGCCTCCTGCCGGGCGCTCCGAACTTCGTCGCCCCGCCGCCGGCCAACCCGCTCGCCAACCCCGCCGCCGTGACGGGCTCCTGCCCGGCGGGCGAGGTCGGCTACGGCGTGCGCTCCGAAGGCGTCGAGCTGGAAAGCGCGCTCCGGATCCGCCGGGACCTCAACATGACCCTCGGCCTGACCTATGCCAACACCCGCTACCGGTCGCAGCTGGTCGGCAACGACAGCGGCGCTCCGCTCGATCCGGCGCTGCGCAAGCTGCCCGGCGACAATCTCTCCAACGCTCCGGAGATCGTCGTCACCAGCTCGCTGTCCTGGACCCCGCGGATCGGCAATTCGGGGATGAGCGGCCTCTTCTATGTCGACGGCCGTCTCACCGACGACTTCAACACCGGTTCGGACCTGTTCCCGCAGAAGGAGCAGGACAGCTACGCCGTGTTCAACGCCCGAATCGGAATTCGCGGCGCGGGCGAGCGCTGGGCGATCGAGGCCTGGGCCCAGAACATCTTCAATGTCGGCTACACCCAGGTCGCGTTCAACTCGCCCTTCCAGGAAGGCGCCCGCACCGCGGCCTTCACCGACCCGCAATTCCCGGGCGGTCGGCAGATCTTCTCCGCCTTCCTCGCCGAGCCGCGCACCTTCGGACTGACCGGGCGGTTCAGGTTCTGATTCTGCCTCCCCATCGCAAAGCGATGGGGAGGGGGACCCTGCGAAGCCAAGGTGGAGCGGTAATTGGCGTAAGTGTTCGAGGGTTTTCGCCCGAACCCGCCAAGTCCGCGCCTTCTCCCCCTCCACCACGCTTCGTGTCGTCCCCCTCCCCATCTGGCGATGGGGAGGCAGATCAGGTCGCGAAGGCCGGATCGAGCCGGTAGGCCTTGCGCAGCAGCGCCGGCCAGGCCAGCGCCCCGGCGGCGAGCTTGAGGCCGATCTTGCCCTGCCGGGCGGTCACTTCCGGGGAGCCCTGAGGCGGGTTGTTGAGATTGCCCTCGCCGGCCGACAAGGCGAGGATCTGCGCCTCGCAGGCGCGCTCCAGGAAATACATCCTGACGAAGGCCTCGCCGATCGTCTCGCCGACGGTCAGGGTGCCGTGGTTCCTGAGCAGCATCGCGCCCTTGTCGCCGAGATCGGCGACGATGCGCTCGCGCTCGTCCAGGTCGACGGCGACGCCCTCGTAATCGTGATAGGCGATTTCGTCGCGGATCAGCATCGCCGTCTGGGTGAGCGGCAGCAGCCCCTCATTATGGGCCGAGACGGCCTGGCCGTGGGGCGTGTGAAGGTGGATGACCGCCTGGGCGTCC
>JASLBD010000351.1 GCA_030146745.1 Allosphingosinicella sp.
GCGGCGCAAGCGGGGAGCCGAAGCAATATAGCAGGCATGAAACAAAGCGTGAATAGCCGCACCGCTTCATGCTCATTTGCAGCGCAGCTAAGTCACCGTGCAGATAGCGAATATAAGGTAATGACAGGCCAGCCCTCGGCACTTAGACTTGCAGGGTGCGCCTGCTCCGCTCCGCTTTGCTCAAGCATCCTTTGCTCGCCCTCGCGACCGGGCTTGCGGCGCTGATGCTTCGCCTGGCGGTGCCCGCCGGGTTCATGCCGGCGCTTCATCACGGCCAGCTGAGCTTGGCGATCTGTTCCGGCTATGGAACGGCAGCAGCAGAGCCCGCCCACGAGATGGCTTCGCCGGACAAGCCCAAGGCGGACGGCTCCTGTGCGTTCGCGGATCTGGCGCTTCCCCTGGTCGGCGGCGCCGATCCGGTCCAATTGGCGGCGGCGCTCCTCTTCATCCTCGCCGCGGCTCTCGTCTTCGGGGCGGTGCCGCCGCGGCGCGCGGGGTTGCGGCTGCGCCCACCCCTGCGAGGGCCGCCTTTCCCCGCCTGACGCTCGGGATGCGCCTCGCGGACCCGGCAGCGGCCGTCTGATCGGCCGGAGTCCGGCGTGCGGTAACGGCGTCCTTTCCCGGCCGGCTTCAACCGTGGTTCGCCCGGCCGCCGTGGCGGCGGGCTCGACGCTTCAGGGGAAAGTGCGTGAAGACTCCATTCGCCGCATCGGCGGCTTCCGGCGACGGCCGGCTCTACGGGACAGCCTGGCGCTGGCATTTCTATGCCGGGCTGTTCGTCCTGCCCTTCGTGCTCCTCCTGTCGGTGAGCGGGTCGATCTATCTGTTCAAGCCGCAGATCGACCGGTGGGAGGAGCGGGCGTACCGGAATCTGGGGACCGGGGGCGCGGTCTCGCCCGATCGTCAGCTGGCGGCGGTGATGGCCGCCAATCCCAGCGCCCGCTTCGACAATTATCGGCTGCCCGAACGTTCCGGCGACGCCGCGATGGTGCAGCTCGGGCTGGCTGACGGCCGCAAGCGCGAGGTCTTCGTCTCGCCCCAGGGGCGGTTGCTCGGCGCTCTCGACCCCGACACCCGTATCTCGGCGACGGTGGGGCGTCTTCACGGCACCCTCCTGCTCGGCAGGTTCGGCGATTGGCTGGTGGAGCTGGCCGCGAGCTGGACGATCGTCATGATCCTCACGGGCCTCTACATGTGGTGGCCGCGGCCGTTCAGGCCCTCTGGCACCTTCTGGCCTCGGCTTTCGCTCAGGGGCCGGCCTCTGCTCAAGGACCTCCATCGGGTCACCGGCTTCTGGATCGCGGGGCTGGTGCTGGTCATGCTCGCCAGCGGTTTGCCCTGGGCCGAATCGTGGGGCAGCGCCTTCAAATGGGCGAGGACGGAACTCGGCCTGGTCAAGGGCCCGCAAAATTGGAAGGTCGCCGCGGGCGGCAGCCACGACGGTCACCACCATGGCAAAACGACCCCTCCGCCCACCGCCCATGTCGCAAGCCTTCCCCTGTCGACTTTCGTCGGCAAGGCACAGGCCGAGCGCATGGCGTTCCCGGTCGTGGTCCTGCCGCCGCACGCTCCCCAGCATTTCGGCCCGCCCACCGGCAACGTCTGGACGGTCAAGTCCGAGACCCAGAACCGACCCCTCACCCGGCAGGTGACCTACGATCCATCGACGGCCGCCGAGACCGGCCGCCGGGGTTTCGCCGACACGCACGTCGTCGACCGGGTCGTGAACACCGGGATCGCGTGGCACGAAGGACAGCTGTTCGGCTGGGTCAACCAGCTGATTGGATTGCTGACGGCCCTGGCCCTGATCGCGATCAGCATCATGGGAATCCTGATGTGGCTGAGGCGGCGCCCCCAGGGCCAGGTCGGAGCGCCCCCGCGGGTGAACGGAGCGCGGCCAGGCTGGGCGATGGCGGCGCTGGTCGCGGCGGGCCTGCTTCTCCCACTGTTCGGGGCGTCGCTGCTGGCCCTTCTGGTGCTTGAGCGGATCGTGGCCGCGGTCCGAGGTCGTCAACGAGGCGCCATTGCGTGAAACGGCGAAGCATTTTCGCGTCATGCCGAACTTGTTTCAGCATCCAGCGACGAGCCGTCTCGCCGGTGGAGAGCTGGACCCTGAAACGAGTTCAGGGGTGACGGGTCAGTCCAGCTTCACCTTCCCCCGACCCTGCTTCACCGCGCTCCGCCCCTTCTTCTCGTCCACCCGCCGCGCCTTGGCGGCGCGGCTGGGCTTGGTCTTCACCCGCCTGCGCGGTGCGATGTGGGCCTTGGCGATGAGGTCGGCCAGCCTCGCCCTCGCTTCCTCGCGATTGGCTTCCTGGGTGCGGTGGGTTCGGGCGGTGATGACGATCTCGCCTTCGGTCGTCATCCGGCTTCCGGCCAGGGTCTTGAGGCGGGCGTAGACGGCGGGGGCGAGGCCGAGCTTGAAGACGTCGCAGCGTAGCTGGCAGGCGGTGGCGACCTTGTTGACGTTCTGGCCGCCCGGGCCCGTCGAAGCGAGGAACTTCTCTTCCAGCGCCTCCTCGGGCAATTGGAAGGGCTCAGCCGCCGAGGCCATGGTCCGGATCCTCGCTCGGCCCCGCCTCGGGGTAAATCGGGGGGAGGGGGTCCGCCGTCTGGAGGAGCGGCTCGCAGTCCAGCACGTCGCCGAGGCCCGCGTGAACGAAGGTCGGCGGCAAGGGGGCGGTCGCCTCGACCGGGGGCTTGCCGTCGCGGTCGACCCGGATCGAGAGGGCGTGGAGGAGCATCGGGCCGTTGGAGCCGCCGTAGACGGGGTCGCCCGAAATCGGGATCCCGAGGCCGTCGGAGGCGTGGACCCTGATCTGGTGGGTCCGGCCGGTCTCGGGCGAGAAAAGGATGATCGCGCGGCCGTCGCGGACGGCGATCCTGCGCCAGCGGGTCAGGGAGGGCCTGCCGCCGGGGTCGGCCACCATCCGCCAGCCTTCCGCCTCGCTCGACGTCTTGGCGAGCGGCATGTCGATCTCGCCTCCCCCGCCTTCGGGCACTCCGTCGAGCACCGCGAGATAGGTCTTGGTCACCTGCTTCGCCTCGAAGGCGCGCTGGAAGCGCTTGTGGGCCTTGGGGTTGCGGGCGAGGAGGAGGCAGCCCGAAGTGTCGCGGTCGAGCCGGTGGACGGGGAGGGGCGCGCGTTTGAAGCCGAAGCGGAAATGCTTCAGATAGTCTTCGAGGCTCTCCGGCGTGCGCGAGCCCGGGTGGACGGCGAGGCCGGCCGGCTTGTCGATGACGATCGCCTCGCCGTCGATGAACAAGACATATTTATCCCACACGGCCGTTTTCCTTCATCGAAGGCGCCCTGCCATGCCTGTTGCGGCGGCGCAACGTTTCGGCGGAGTGATTGTGAAACCTCGTTTAATTCGAAATTAACCTTTTGCCTTCATCTCTCCCATGGTTAATGAACTTCATCAGTGGAAACCGGGGCGCGAAGGGCTCCGCGAGCCGCTGAGTGAGAGGGGCCAGGCACCATGCGCGTTCTGCTGATCGAAGACGAGCCGACCACCGCCAAGAGCATCGAGCTCATGCTGAGCGGCGAAGGGTTCAACGTCTATACCACCGACCTCGGCGAGGAGGGCTTGGACCTCGGCAAGCTCTACGATTACGATATCATCCTGCTCGATCTGAACCTGCCGGACATGCACGGCTACGACGTGCTGAAGAAGCTTCGGCTGGCCAAGGTCGGGACTCCGGTGCTCATCCTTTCGGGCATCAGCGAGATGGACTCCAAGGTCCGCGCCTTGGGCTTCGGTGCCGACGACTATGTCACCAAGCCCTTCCACCGCGACGAACTGGTCGCCCGCATCCACGCCGTGGTGCGCCGCTCGAAGGGCCATTCCCAGTCCGTGATCCGCACCGGCAAGCTGGCGGTCAACCTCGACGCCAAGACGGTCGAGGTCGACAGCGCCCGGGTGCATCTGACCGGCAAGGAATATGCGATGCTGGAGCTGCTCTCGCTCCGCAAGGGCACCACGCTCACCAAGGAGATGTTCCTCAACCACCTTTACGGCGGAATGGACGAGCCGGAATTGAAGATCATCGACGTCTTCATCTGCAAGCTGCGCAAGAAGCTTTCGCTGGCCTGCGGCGGCGACAATTATATCGAGACCGTCTGGGGCCGCGGCTACGTGCTTCGCGATCCCGAGGAGGTCGAGACCGCGCAGGTCGCCTGAACGAGTTCGAGAGTGGGGCAAGAAGAGCGGCGCCCGCAGGGATGCGGGCGCCATCTTCTGCATTTCGGATATCCGAACCTCACAGTTGGCGGTTAAGGCCTTTTGAGCTAAAACCGACGGATGAGCGAAGTAGCGGATCTGACCTACGAGCTGCTGAAGCGAATGAATTCCGATCTCACGGACGTGAAGCGGGAAATGTCCAGCTTCCGTGTGCGGCTTTCCTCTATCGAGCAGCATCAGGTCGCCATGTCGGGCGACATCGCCCAGATTCGGGTCGAGCTTGACGATATCCGGTCGGACGTTTCTTTGATCAAGCGGCGCCTGGACCTCGTCGACGCGTAAGGCGGCCACGCCGCGTCCCTTTAAAATCTCCCCCGTTGACCCATCTCCCTCTCACGGCTATAGGCCGCCTCGCCCGCGGAGCCGTTGCGTTCCTGGAGCGGGCAAAGAGCTTGAACATTGCTGTTGCGTCGCAAGGGCCAGGGGGCCGTGAGGCACCCCGGTTTTTTGCGTTTTTTGCGCCTCGGT
>JASLBD010000379.1 GCA_030146745.1 Allosphingosinicella sp.
TCGAGGAGGACGCGCCGATCACCTCCGAGCCCGACGCCATGGTCGCCGCGCGATGAGCGGGTTCGAAATCCTCGACCGGGACCTGCTTCGCCGCTTCCCGCTTCCCGAGCATGCCGAGGACGGCGACAAGGAGGATCGCGGCCGGCTTCTCGTCGTCGCCGGCAGCCGCGAGCTGGCCGGAGCCGCCCTGCTCGCCGGAACGGGCGGGCTTCGGGCCGGTGCGGGCAAGCTCCAGATCGCCACCGGGGCCAGCGTCGCCCCGGCGCTCGGCGTCGCCATGCCCGAGGCGCGGGTCGTCGGCTGCCCGGAGACGGACGAGGGCTGCATCGCCGCCGAAGCGATCCGGCCCCTGCTCGAATGGGCCGGCGGAGCCCAGGCGATTCTGATCGGCTGCGGCCTCCAGCACGGGCCGCCCCTCGAGACGATGCTCGATTCGCTGCTCGAAAGCGGACTCGACAAGCCCCTGGTGCTCGACGCCGCGGTGCTCGGCAGCCTCGCGCCGAGGGCCGCGACCTTGCGGGCGTGGCGGGGCGGCGCAATCCTCCTTCCCCATGCCCGGGAAATGGCTCGGCTGCTCGAGTGCGAGCTCGAGGAGGTGGAGGCGGACCCGCTCGCCGCCGCCCGCCGGGCCGCCGGGAGGTTCGGCGCGGTGGCGCTGATCAAGGGCCGGTACAGCTTCATCGTCGCCCCCGACGGCCGCGCCTTCCGCTTCACTGGCGGCGGGGTCGGCCTCGCCACCTCCGGCTCGGGGGACGCGCTCGCCGGGATCGTCGGCGGGCTCGCGGCCCGGGGCGCCGATCCGCTGACCGCCGCCCTGTGGGGAGTCTACCTCCACGGCGAGGCGGGCCGAGCGCTCGCCAAGCGCATCGGCCGGATCGGCTTCCTCGCCCGGGAGCTGCTGGGCGAAGTGCCGGGGTTGATGGGGGACTCGCCGGAATGACGGGGAGGAGATACTCCACTTGATCCCGCATCCGCCGTCCCGCATTCCACGGCGGTGACAGTGGATCCGGACGTCATCGAGCGCGCTTATTCGCTCCTCAACGCGGGGCACGCGGCGGAGGCGCTCGAGATCAGCACCCGCCTCGCGGCGGCGGCCGACGCCGGCCACGACGCCCTCGTCCTGCACGCCGCCGCCCTTAAGCTGGCGCATCGGCACGAGGAAGCGCTTGCCGTCGATCGGCGGGCGGCCGAAGCCTTCCCCGCGAGCGGCGCGGCCTGGCACAATCTCGCCTCGACGCTCGGCGAGCTCGGGCGGGGCCATGAGGCCCTGGAGGCGCTTGCCAAAGGGTTCGCGATCGGACTCGATTCGCCGCTCAGCTGGCAGGTGAAGGCGCGCGCCCACGTCGCCTGCGGCGATCTGGCGGCGGCCGAAACGGCCTATCGCGAAGCTTCGGCGCGGGCGCCGAACCTCGCGCCGCTGGCCGCCGAGGCCGCCGACTTCCTGTGGATGGCCCGAGGCGACCTGGCCGCCGCGCAGGCGCCGCTCGACCGGGCCTTCCACGCCGGCGCGCCTCCGGCGCCGCTGCTGCTCGCCAAGGCGAAGCTGCTCGCCTCGGCCGGCGACCGGGAGCAGGCGGCGAACCTGCTCGACCGAGCGGCCGCGCATCTGCCGGACGAGCCGCGACTGGTCGTCGCGGCGGCCCAGGCGGCGCTGGAGGCGGGCCGTCTCGCCGACGCCGAGCGCCACGCGCGCCGCGCCGAGTCCCTCGCGCCCGAGGATCCGGCGGTGCTCGTCCAGTCGACCATCGTCAGCCTGGCGCTCGGCCGGACGGATTCGGCGCAGGCGGGCATGCGCAAGGCCCTCGCCAGGTCGCCGCTGGACCAGTCGGTGCTCGCCTGGGCGGCCACGGCGGCGCGAGCGGCGGGCGATCCGCTGTACGCCCAACTTTGCGACTATGAGGGGATGGTCGGGGTCTACGACCTCGAGCCGCCGCCGGGATGGGCGAGCCGGGCCGACTACCTCCAGGACCTGACGGCGGCGCTGGACAGGCATCACGTCATGATGGAGCATCCCTCGGCGCAGTCGCTCCGCCACGGAACGCAGACCACCTACCGCCTGTCGGGATCGGCGGAACCCGCGATCCAGGCCTTCTTCAAGGCGATCGACAAGCCGCTTCGCGAACATATCGCCGGCCTCGGCACCGGAGGCGATCCGCTTCGCCGGCGCAATCGAGGCGGCTACCGGATCGTCGGAGCCTGGTCGGTCCGGCTTCGCGAGGGCGGCTTCCACCTCGATCACATGCATCACGAGGGCTGGATCTCCTCGGCCTTCTACGTCGAGACTCCCGACGGCGCGCTCGATCGGGAGGGGCGGCAAGGCTGGCTCCGCCTGGGGCAGCCGCCCTTCCCGACGGTGCCGGAGCTGCCGGCGGAGCGTTTCGTTCGTCCCAAGCCCGGCCGGCTGGTATTGTTCCCCTCCTACATGTGGCACGGAACCGTGCCCTTCCACATCAAGGAACGGCGCACCACCATCGCGTTCGATCTTCTGCCGGGGATATCGTCACCCCGGGCTTGACCCGGGGTCCATGAACGCCGCCGTATCCGGTTCTCAAAAGACCGTGTTCGTGGATTCCGGCTTTCACCGGAATGACGGGATCAGTGCAGCTTCCCCTGCGCCTTGCGGTGCCGCTCGAGCTCGTCGCCGACCAGCCTCACGATGTGGATGACGTTGGTCGATCCCGGGGTCCCGAACGGAACGCCCGCGGTGATGATGATCCGGTCGCCGCCTTTCGCCACGCCGTGGCGGAGCGCCATCCTCTTGGCCTTGGCGATCATCTCCTCGAAATTGGCGATGTCGCGGGTCCTGACGCCGTGCGCGCCCCACAGGATGCCGAGCTTGCGCGCGGTCCGGAGCGAAGGCGTCAGCACCATCAAGGGCACCGAAGGCCTCTCGCGCGACAGGCGCCGGGCGGTCGAGCCCGAGCTCGTGAAGCAGACGATCGCCGCCGCGCCGACCGTCCCAACCATGGTGTTGGCCGCCTGGGCGATGGCGTCGGCGGTGGTCGGATCGGGCAGGGTCTGGGTGAAATGGACCCGCTCGCCATGGCTCGGGTCGGCCTCGACGCTGGTCGCGATCGAGTTCATCATCGTCACCGCCTCGCACGGATACTTGCCCGAGGCGCTCTCCGCCGAAAGCATCACCGCGTCGGCGCCGTCATAGACGGCGGTGGCGACGTCGGAGACTTCCGCTCGCGTCGGGCTGGGCGAGCTGATCATCGATTCGAGCATCTGGGTCGCGACCACGACCGGCCGTCCCATCCGCCGCGCCGCCTCGACGATCATCTTCTGCAAGGGCGGCACCGCCTGCGGCGGCAGCTCGACCCCCAGATCGCCGCGCGCGACCATCACCGCGTCGGCCAGCTCCAATATGCCGTCGAGCCGCTCGACCGCCGCCGGCTTCTCGATCTTGGCGAGCAAGGCGGCCCGTCCGGCGATCAGCCGCCGGGCTTCGGCCACGTCCTCGGGCCGCTGGACGAAGGAAAGGGCGATCCAGTCGACGTGCTGGTCGAGCGCGAAGGCGAGGTCGCCGCGGTCCTTGTCGGTCAAAGCGGCGAGCGGGAGCACCACGTCGGGGACGTTGACGCCCTTGTTGTTGGAGAGGCGCCCGCCGACCTCGACGATCGTCTCGATCCGGTCGTTGGTCGCGCTCGTCACCCGCTGGACGAGCTTGCCGTCGTCGAGCAGCAGCCTCGTGCCCTTCTCGACCCCTCCGAAAATCTCCCGGTGCGGAAGCTCGACCCTTTTCGAGGTCCCCGGGGCCGTGTCCCGGTCGAAGACGAAGGTCTGGCCCTTCTCGAGCTCCACGCCGCCGTCGCCCTCGAACTTGCCGACCCGGAGCTTGGGCCCCTGCAGGTCCGCGAGGATCGTCGTCGGCCGGTCGAGCTCCTTCTCGAGCCCCCGGATCATCTCGATCAGCCTGGCATGATCCTGGTGCGTGCCGTGGCTCATATTGACCCGGAAGGCGTCCGCCCCCGCCTCGGCGAGCTTGCGGATCATCTCGGGCGTATTGCTCGCCGGACCCAGCGTGGCGAGGATCCGCACCTTGCGGGTGCGGGGGACGAATTTGCTGGGGAGCGTTTCCGAATTGGCCATTGCCCGCCCGCATAGCCGCCACTAAGCCCGCCGCTCAACCCCGATATGGAAGAAGGATCAAATGGCGGAAGGCACCATCGCGGCCGACGAACTGAGGCTGCTGATCGAGCGGATCGAGCGGCTCGAGGAGGAGAAGAAGGCGATCGCGGACGACGTCAAGGACGTCT
>JASLBD010000457.1 GCA_030146745.1 Allosphingosinicella sp.
GCGGCGATCGCCACGCCCTGGGCATGGTTGCCGGAGGAGAAAGCGACGACCCCGCGCTTGCGCTCCGACTCGCTCAGGAGGAGCAGCCGGTTGGTCGCGACGCGAAGCTTGAAGCTCCCGCCCTCCTGAAGGCACTCGGCCTTCACCCAGAGGCGCACGCCGCCCCAGCGGAGCGGTAATAAAGGAGTCCCGACCACATGCGGCGCGACACGTTTCGCCGCAGCGGCGACACCCTCTGGCGTGGGCTTCCTCTCTGTCATCCAAACCTCTGGTTTCACGGGAAAAAAAGCAGGTCTTTACAGGGGGGCACGGCGCACATATATCCGCCCCCGCTGCCCCATGGGGACTTCCAACAACCGCAAGGCAGCCTCGTCGTCAACTACCGCCTTTGGAGGTCCCTTGAGTTGCACAAACATCATAGCGCGCTGGGGCTAGCTGTCGCCCCCATCGGCACCGCCTGCGCTGCCGATATCGCCAAGCAGCGCCCGGTCCAGCCGGTCACGCTCCTTCGTCCGCACGCCGCCCGGCGCGCCGCCCGCTTCTTCGTGGAGAAGTTTCCGGGCCGGTCGCTCTATGCGGTGAAGGCGAACCCCTCGCCGGACCTGCTACGCATCCTCTGGGACAGCGGCGTGACTCATTACGACGTCGCTTCGATCGCCGAGGTGCGGCTGGTCGCCGAGACGCTTCCGAACGCCGTCCAGTGCTTCATGCACCCGGTCAAGGCCGAGGAAGCGATCGCCGAGGCCTATGCGCTCGGAGTCCGCACCTTCTCGCTCGACACGATGGACGAGCTCGAGAAGATCGTCCGCGCCACCTCGACCGATGGCGTCGCGGCGGGCGACCTCAACCTGTGCGTTCGAATCCGGGTCTCGTCCGACCACAGCAAGCTAAGCCTCGCCTCCAAGTTCGGCGCCGAGCCTGACGAGATGAAGGCCCTGCTCTTCGCCACCCGCCAGGCGGCGGACGCGCTCGGCATCTGCTTCCACGTCGGCAGCCAGGCGATGAGCCCGACCGCTTATTACGAAGCGATGGAGCGCGTCCGCGCGGCGATCGTCGAGGCGGCGGTGACCGTGGACATCGTCGACGTCGGCGGCGGCTTCCCCTCCGTTTATCCCGGAATGGAGCCGCCGCCGCTCGAGGCCTATTTCGACGTCATCTCGCGCGCTTTCGAGAGCCTTCCCATCTCCTACTCGGCCGAGCTCTGGTGCGAGCCCGGGCGGGCCCTGTGCGCCGAATATGCGAGCCTTCTGGTCCGGGTCGAGAAGCGCCGGGGCGACCAGCTCTACATCAACGACGGCGCCTACGGAGCGTTGTTCGATGCGGCGCATATCGGCTGGCGTTTCCCGGTGAAGCTTCTCCGCGAGGAGGGATCGGACCTGCGCGCCATGCCGTTCAGCTTCTACGGGCCGACCTGCGACGACCTCGACCATATGGCCGGGCCCTTCCATTTGCCGGCGGACGTGGGCGCGGGGGATTATATCGAGATCGGCATGCTCGGCGCCTATGGCTGCGCGATGCGGACGGCCTTCAACGGCTTCGGCACCGTCGCCAAGGTCGAGATGTCGGACGAGCCGATGGCGACTCTCTACGGCGAGAGCCTCGCGGAGGTCGCACGGAACAACGTGGTTCAGCTCTAGGCAAGCCGCGAAAATGTAACCGGATGCAAGCTGCGTGGCCTTCGGGAGCCCGGCTTGCGTCCGACTTCAACCGTCATGCCGGACTTGATCCGGCATCCACCTGCCTTTCTTCGTGAGGAAGAAGGTGGACCCCGGATCAAGTCCGGGGTGACGATTCAGAGCCGTCGAGGCTGGAGGATGAAAGTGAATAACGAAACCAAGATCAACGACACCCGCAAGGCGGAGCTCCTGTCGAACGTCGTCGAGCATATCGACATCAAGAGCTTCGACGCCCGCCCGATCGTCGACGCGATGAAGAAGATGAGCTTCACCAGCCGCGACCTCGGCCGCGCGGCGGAGATCTACAACACTATGCTGTCCGACAAGGATTGCTCGATTATCCTCGTCATCGCCGGCTCGACCTCGGCCGGCGGCTGCATGGACCTCTATGCCGAGCTGGTGCGCAACAACATGGTCGACGCGATCGTCGCCACGGGCGCCACCATCGTCGACATGGATTTCTTCGAAGCGCTTGGCCACAAGCACTACCAAGCCCTTGAGATCCCTGACGACGATACGTTGCGCTCGCTCTACATCGACCGCATCTACGACACCTATATCGACGAAGAGAAATTGCAGGAGACCGATCACACGATCGGCGACATCGCCAATTCGCTCGAGCCCAAGCCCTACTCGTCGCGCGCCTTCATCAAGGAGATGGGCAAGTGGCTGATGACCCACGGCAAGAAGGAGAACAGCCTCGTCAAGCTCGCCTACGAGCATGACGTTCCGATCTTCTGCCCGGCCTTCGTCGACAGCTCGGCCGGCTTCGGCCTCGTCAAGCACCAGGTCGACGCGATGAAGGCGGGCAGGCCCTACATGGTCCTCGACGCCATCGCCGACTTCCGCGAGCTCACCAACCTCAAGATCGAGGCGGG
>JASLBD010000130.1 GCA_030146745.1 Allosphingosinicella sp.
GTCGACTTGCCGGTGCCGTGATAGCCCTGGACCATGACCCGGCGGTTCTTGGCGAAGCCGGCGACGATGGCGAGCGTCGTGTCCGGATCGAAGACATAGGCGGGATCGAGGTCGGGCACGCGCTCGTCGGCTTCGGAGAAGGCCGGAACCTCCATGTCGCTTTCGATCCCGAACAGGTCGCGCACCTTCCGCATCTGATCGGGCGCATCCATGATCACGGCGCCTCGGCTGGCGGGATTGGCATTGGGCAAATCGGACATGGTCGCTCTCTAGGGAAGGAATCAGGCGAAGGCCGGACGGGATTTGAGGTGCGTATAAGCCTCTATCACCGCCTGCAAAGCCTTCTCGTGGCCGCGGTCGCCGCCATTGTGGTCGGGATGATAGCGGCGGAGCAGGTCGGCGTAACGGCGGCGCAGGGTCCGCCGGTCGGCGTCGGTGCCGAGGCCGAGGACTCGGAGCGACTTGCGGTCGGGCTCGCTCAGCTCGCGGCCGTCGAGGCGGGGCCCTTCGGCGGCGGCGCGGCGGAAGCGGGCGCCGATCGCGTCCAGGGGATCGTGGAAATCGGCCCATTTGGGCGGGCCGTCGGCGCCCATCCGGGCGAAGGCGCGGGTCTCGCGGTCCCAGCCGCCATAGGGATTGTTGGCGGCCTGGATCTCGTCCGTGCTCATCCCCTCGAAATAATTGTAGCCGGCGTTGAACTCGCGGACATGGTCGAGGCACAGCCAGCGCCAGTCGCCTGGTCCGTCGAAGCTCGAGCCGCGGCCGGCCGGCGCCCGGAACTCGCCCGCGCCCTCGCAGCCCGGGTGCGCGCAGGTGCCGCGCGCCTCGGCCCGTCCGTGAAATCTGGTCTGTCTTCCGCTTGCGCTCGCCACGCCCTCACCTTCTGAGCCAAACGGCCTATATAGGCGCGATGACCGAAGCTTTCACCGGCCCAATCACGCCCGAAATCGAGCGCCGGCTGCGCGCCGCCCTCCAACCCGAACGGCTCGTCGTGACCAACGACAGCGCCCGCCACCGCGGCCATGCCGGCGACGACGGCAGCGGCGAGAGCCATTTCACGGTGGAGGTGGTGGCGGATCGATTCGCCGGGATGAGCCGGGTGGAAAGGCAGCGCGCGGTGAATTCGGCGCTGGCGGACCTCATGAAGGACCGGATCCACGCGCTTGCGATCAAGGCGAGGGCGCCGGGGGAGTAGGCCCGCACCGTCATCCCGGCGAAAGCCGGGATCCATGAACACGGATCGGGCAATTTCGCGCAGGCCTGTGTTCGTGGACCCCGGATCAAGTCCGGGGTGACCACGGGGGGGTGACGATCCCCCTTCCCCTCCGATATGGCCCAGCCATGACCGACGACCTCATCCTGCAGACCCTCCACCCGGCAACCCACGATCTCGGCGGCTTCAAGGTCCACCGCACCCTGCCGCACCGCGAGCGGACGACGATCGGGCCGTTCATCTTCTTCGACCAGATGGGGCCGGCGCATCTTCCCCAAGGCGGCGGGATCGACGTCAGGCCGCACCCGCACATCAACCTCGCCACCGTCACCTACCTGTTCGCGGGCGCCATCGACCATCGCGATTCGCTCGGCACCTTCGCGACGATCGAGCCGGGCGCGGTCAACCTGATGACGGCGGGGCGCGGGATCGCCCATTCGGAGCGCTCGCCTGCGCATCTTCGTCCCGGCGGGCCGGAGCTGAGCGGAATCCAGACATGGATCGCGCTTCCCAGGGCCAAGGAGGAGATCGATCCGGCCTTCGAGCATGTGCCGAAGGACCGGCTTCCAATCGTCGACGGCGGCGGCGCCAGCGCCCGGATCGTGATGGGCTCCCTGTGGGGCGCCGCCTCGCCGGTCACCTGCCACAGCGAGACGATCTACGCCGACATCCAGCTCCAGGCCGGAGGCGCGATGCCGGTCGACGCCGAAGCCGACGAGCGCGCCGTCTATGTCGCGGAAGGAGAAGCGAGCCTGGACGGGCTGAAGCTCGAGCGAAAGATCCTCTACGTCCTCGCCCCCGGAGTCGCGGCGACCCTGCGCTCGGAGACCGGCGCCCATGTCATGCTTTGCGGCGGGGCGCCGCTCGACGGGCCGCGCCACGTCTGGTGGAACTTCGTCTCGTCGAGCCGGGAGCGGATCAACCAGGCCAAGGAGGATTGGCGCTCGGGCAAGTTCATCCTGCCGCCGGACGACGAGGGCGAGTTCATCCCGCTTCCGACCACGCCGCCCAAGACGGTGAGCTATCCGTGAATCGTTCCCCTGCGACGGCCGGGGCCCAGTCCTTTCGCCGGCGCCGCTGGGCTCCGGCCTTCGCCGGGGAGCAGCCCAAGCCATGACCGAACCCAGCGACCAGCGCGTTTCCCTCGCCACCGGCGTCACCCTCAACGTCGCGTCCGCCGGGCCGGGGGACGGGGAGCCCATCATCTTCCTCCACGGCTTTCCCGAATCGCACCGGACTTGGCGGCACCAGCTCGACGGCCTGTCCGACCTCTACCGGGTCTACGCGCCGGACCAGCGCGGCTTCGCCGCCTCCGACAGGCCTGAAGGGGTCGAAAATTACGAAACCGACAGGATCGTAGCGGACGTCATGGCCCTCGCCGACGCGCTCGGCCTCGATCACTTCACGCTCGCCGGCCACGATTGGGGCGGGGCCGTGGCCTGGACGGCGGCGCTTACCCATCCCTTCCGGGTGAAAAGGCTGATCATCGTCAACGCACCCCATCCGCTCGTCTTCCAGAAGAGCCTGATCCAGGATCCGGCCCAGCGCGAGGCTTCGCAATATATCAGCTTCTTCCGCTCGCCGGCCGCGGAGGCGGCGATCACCGGGATGGGCCTGGAGGGATTCCTCGACAAGGTGCTGCTCGCCCATGCCGACGCGACCAAGCTG
>JASLBD010000139.1 GCA_030146745.1 Allosphingosinicella sp.
GTGGCGGCGGCCGTCGAGCTCGAGCAGGTCGCCGTCGGAAATGGCCCTTTGCTCGACGAGCCGGCAGCTCCCACTGGTCTCGGCGCTGAAGCCGGGATCGATGTCCGGCGCCTCCCACAGCGACAATATCGCCTCGCCGGCTCGAAGGAACCGGTAGATGGAACGGCGCCCGGAAAAGGCGATCGACGCGCCTCCGGTCCGGCCCAGCCGCTTCTCCGCAATCCCGCTTGCGCTGGCGATCGAGAGGTAGACCGACAGCATCGGCCGGTCGACGAGCAGCAGGCCGGCCTGGATCTCGCTGAGCGCGCTGCGCATCGGCGGGCGGAAGAACGGATCCTCGAGCGCGGCCTCGATCATGAGGCCGAGGCAATCCGCGATCGCGTCCTCGCTCTGCAGGAATGCGCGGGCCGCGGTGAGGAGCGGCTCCGCGTCGCCGCCGTCCGCCGCTTCCGCGCGCCTCTCCAGCGCGGCGACCGCCGGCAGGCTTCGAAGCCGCCGGCCGACTTCCTGGAGGCGAGCGACGGTCGCGGCCTGCCTCTCTTCGTCGGCGAACCAGGCCTCCAGAGCTTGGCCGGCGATCATGAGGGCTTCCCCTCCGAATTCGCGGGCAGCGGCTCCAGGCCGCCATCCGGGACCGGCTCGCCGGACACGACCGCGACCACCGCCGCGATGCAGGCGCCGCCACCGACCTCCTGCTGCTTCAGCGATCCATGGATTCCGACGCCCGTCCTGAGATGGGGCAGCAATGCGATATCGATCTTCTTCATCTACTCTACTCGTACAATGTGACGGAGCAGGAGCGGCAAGTGACATCTTCGAGCCCCGCGCCCGATTTCATCATTCCCCCTCCACGCCGCCCGATCAGTCCCGGAGGCAGCGTGATTCCTGTTTCAAGGAATCAAATTATGTTGTGGATATTTCGGGGAAAACTCGGCTCAGCCGGGCCCGGGGCCGCCCGCCTGATTTTCTTCCTCATAGGCCCGGCGCAGGATCTCCAGGCTGCGCAGCTCCTTTCTGATCCGCATGACCGAGCGCAGCGAGACGGCGATGATCAGGGCGAAGATGGCGAGCGAGATCATCCCCCGCGGCGACTGGGCCCAGGCGAGCAGGATCTCCCCCGGATCGGAGACGTAACCGCCCCGGCGGAAGCTCATCTTCGAAAGCAGCGCGAGAATCACGAGCGGCGGCAAGGCGATGATGCTCAAGGTGACGCGTCGAAGATTGGCGCGTGCGCTTCGAACGCTGCTGTCGATGAAGCCCTGCCGGTCGGTCGTGTCGAGGGTGCGGGCCATCTGGCGCAGCCTGCGCCGCTGCCAGGTCAGCCAGACGGTCGCTACGAGGAGACCTATCGCCGCAAAGGTGGTCAGCGGTCCGGCGGAGGCCAGGATGGCGAAGAGGCTGCCGCCGACGAGCACAAGGGCGAGAGCCCAGTCCGCATAGCCGAGCCAGCGGCCGCGGCGGCGGGCCCGGCGTGCAAGCGACTGGAATCTCGCCGCCTCCGCCGCCTGCGCCGCGTCCGGCTGCTGCCAGAGCTCGGCCAGTTCCCGAAGCTCGGGGTCGGTCATGAGCGCCCCTCCATGATCGATTTGAGAGTCGCCTTGGCGCGCTGGCAGCGGAGCATCACGGCGTTGGTCGAGATGCCCAGGATCAAGGCCATCTCGGCGTAGCTGAAGCCTTCGAAGCAGAGCACGATCGCCTCGCGCTGGGGAATCGGCAGCTGCTGGATCGATTCGACCAGCCGCCTCTTCTGATCGTTGCGCAGCGCCACCTCGTCCGGCGGCGGCGCGGCCGAGGCGAGGTCGGCCGTAAGCTCGACCTGCCGCGGCTCGCGCGCCCGCTTGGACACGTGTGAAATGCACCGCTTCTGGGCGATCGAGGCGGCGAAAGTCTTGAGCGAGGCGTCGCCGCGATAGTTTTTGAGCGCCAGCCAGATCGCCAGCATGATGTCCTGGATGAGCTCGTGGCGGAGCGACGGGTCGGCTTCGTAGGAGAGCGCGATGCGGCTGATCAGCCCCGTGCACGATGCACTCACTTCCGCAAAGAGTTGCTCCTTTGAGCCATTCGCGGCCATTGGTTACACGGTGCCTCGCGGCCGGAGGGCACCGACCGCGGGTCTAGTGCAGGATCGCGGGGCGAAGATCAATTCGACCCGCCGGGAAGGAATTTCGAAGAGCCATGGAGCGCAGCACCCAGAATAGCGGCACCATCGAGGTTCGGGACGCTCACCGCTTCGACGCGGCCAGGATCGAAGAGTGGCTGGAGCGCGAGGTCGAGGGCTATGCGGGGCCGCTTCGGGTCGAGCAGTTCAGGGGTGGCCAGTCCAACCCGACCTACAAGCTGATCACGCCCGGCCGCTCCTACGTCCTTCGCCGCAAGCCGCCGGGCAGGCTCCTGCCCGGCGCCCATGCCGTCGACCGGGAGTATCGGGTCATCTCCGCCCTTGGCGAACGGGGCTTCCCGGTCGCGCGCGCCTACGGCCTGTGCCTCGACGAGGCGGTGATCGGAACGCCCTTCTACGTGATGGAGATGGTCGAGGGCCGGATCTTCTGGGAAGCGGACTTTCCGGAAGTGCCGAGCGAGGAGCGGCCGGCCTATTTCGACGCGATGAACGCCGCCATCGCCCAGCTCCACCTGATCGACCCCGTTGCGGCGGACCTTGGCGATTACGGCAAGCCGGGAAATTATTTCGAGCGGCAGATCGGGCGCTGGTCCAGGCAATATCTCGGCGACGTCGAGGCGGGCCGGGTCGCCGCCATGGACCGGCTGGTCGAGTGGCTGCCCCGGAACATCCCCAGCGACGACCAGGACCCGCGGATCATCCACGGCGACTTCCGCTGCGACAACATGATCTTCCACCCGACGGAGCCCAAAGTGCTGGCCGTCCTCGACTGGGAGCTCTCGACGCTCGGCCATCCCCTTGCCGATTTCACTTACCATCTGATGGTCTGGCGCATGCCGGCCGGGGTCTCGACCGGGCTCGCCGGCCTCGACCTGGCGGCGCTGAACATCCCCTCCGAGGCCGAATATGTCGCCGCTTATTGCCGCCGCACCGGGCGCGACGGCATCCCGGACATCGACTTCTACATGGCCTTCAACATGTTCCGCCTCGCGGCCATCGTCCACGGCATCAAGGGCCGGCTGGCCCGCGGTACCGCCTCTTCGGCCCATGCCGCGCAGATGGCGGCAAGCCTCGAGCCGCTCGCGGAAGGGGCCTGGGCGCAGGCGGAGCGGGCGGGGGCGTAGAGGAGCCCGTCGCCCCAGCGAAGTCTGGGCCCCAGGGAGTGAAAGACACCGAGTTAATCACCCGTCGGGATCCCAGCCTTCGCTGGGATGACGAGCTTCCCTCCCCTATCCGGCCCATTCTTTTCGCTCTATCTTTCGGGCCGGCGCTTTGGGGGAAGCATGGCGGGCGAAGGTGCACGGAAGCGGCTGCGGCGGGCGCTCAGGCAGATCGGCTGGGCGCGCCTCGCCGGCACGGCCGCCTTCCTCCTCCTCGCCCTCCTCCTCGCCCGTTTTTCCTGGCATCTGCCGCTGACCGGCGACGCCGAGCGGGCGCTCTACGACATCCGCTTCACGCAATCCGCGGCCCGTGTTGCACAGGACGAGCGGATCGTCCTCGTCACCTATGACGACCAGACCCTGCTGGCGCTCCAGAAGCGCTCTCCGCTCGACCGCCGGGTCCTCGCCGAGGCGCTCGCCGAGCTGGACGGCTTGCGGCCCAAAGCGATCGGAATCGACATCCTGCTCGACCAGCCGCAGGCCGAGGACCCGCAGCTCCTCGCCACCCTCAGGAACATGCGGACTCCCACTTCGGTCGCTTATGCCGATTCGGCCTGGAACGAGGACCAGATCGGCTACGAACAGCATCGATTCCTTCGCGCCTTCCTCGCCGAGGCGCGGACCGGCCGGGTCCGCCCCGCCGGCATCGGAATGGAGCCGGACGTCGAGGACGGAGCCCTGAGGCGCTGGCCTGAGCGCAAGGGCAACCACCCGCCCCTGCTCGCCAATGCCATGGCCGCGGCCCACCCGGAATTCGCCCGTCATTCCGGAAGCATCGACTTCCTCCTGCCCGCCGACCCGGAGCGGCCGGTCTTCGCCAGCTTCGCGATCGACGCCCTGCCTCTGCTCGGAGATGCGATCCGCGACAGGATCGAGGGCCGCTACGTCCTGATCGGCGGCAACATCAAGGACCAG
>JASLBD010000144.1 GCA_030146745.1 Allosphingosinicella sp.
GCCGGCCTGGACCTTGACGACCCCGTCGCCGAGGATCGGCTGCTCGAGCGTCGCCAATATCTCCCACGCCCGCTGCGGCACGAGATCGGCATTGCCGCCGTTGACCCGGTCGTTGGCGAGCTCGGCGGTGCTGATGAAATCATCGAAATTGAGCTGGGCGACGGTTCGGGCGACCGAGAGCTGGGCGTGCCAGCCCGAAGGGTCGCGATAGTCGAGGCTCGCCTTGGGCTTGAGGAACTTCAGGACGCGTTCCGCTTCGGTGTCGCCGCTGACGGTGAGGCGCGACGCCTCGTAGGTGAGCCCCATGTCGAGCCGAAGAGTCTTCGACAGGGGCCTGCCGGCGTTGACGAAGGCCTCGCCGCGATATTCCTTCACCACCGCCTGGTCGACCGGAAGGTCGATCCGGGTCTGACCGCCGCCGGCGTTGAGACGGTAGAAATTGACGTCGCTGTCGAGCTTGTTGAGCACGCCTTCAACGCCCGTCTCGACGCTCCAGCCGCCGAGGTTCGAACGGTTCCAGACCAGCCGAAGCACCCTCTCGTCGCGCACATTGTCGAGATCCTGGATGAATCCGCCGACCACCTCGCTTCGCACCCGGTTGAGCTGGGTGTCGACATTCTTCCGTTGCCGCCGAGTCGCCAGGCCGATCATCTTGATCCCGCCGCCCCACAGCGGCCGGGTGATGTCGCCGCCCAGCTCGTAGTCGCTCCGCTCGTAATCCTGGGTGAGCCGGTCGTCGCGAACCGGCCCGGCGGCCGGGAAGACGTCGCTGGTCTGCCTGAGGTCGAACCAGTTGCGCGAAACCCGGAAGTTCAAATGGGCGGTGCGGTTGTCGCCGCCATTGTGCTCCCAGGCGCCGGAGACGAAGGCGGTGCGGTCGGAGATCCTGTTCACCTTCTCCCGAAGCTCGATCAGCCTTCCGCTCGGCAAGGCGGTGATCCGGTCGAAGCCCTCCTCGGTGGTCGGCAAGGCCTGGTAGCCGGCCGAGGCGTTGAAGCTCGATTTGCCGCGCCGAAGCAGCGCCGAGACCGTGACGTCGGGCTCGACCCTCCCCGTATAGGTGCGCCTCAGCTTCCCGTCGAACGTCCCGGCGAGCCCGCCCGCACCGGCGGTGACGACGTTGACGACCTGCGGCTTGCCGGCGAATTCCGATCCGAACAGGTCGCCCGGCCCGACCTCGACCCGGGCCACCCGGCTCGCCGGGATCCGCGCCAGGACGGTCTCGAGCGTGTCGCTCTTCGAGCTCGGCCGCTGGCCGTTGACGACGACGTTGCCGGCGGCCTGGCCGAAGCCGCGGACCTCCTGGTTGCCGAGCTCGAGTGTGAAGCCCGGTACGCGCTGGACCATCTGGAGCGCGTTGGAGGGCGCGAATTGCGCGAAATAGGTCGCTTCGTAGACCGTCCGTCCGTCCGCGCCCGGCGCCTGCGCGGCCTGTCCCTCGGAGCCGCCGAACAGCAGTGCCGCCGCGGCCAGACTCGCCCAAACCGCCTTGTTTCCCACCGGCCATCCCTCACAAAACGCTTCCGCAACGATCTGCAAGAAGCACGCCTTGCGCGGGCGCTAGGCGCCCGCGACGAACGACGGCGGAAGTTCGACGAACGGCATTTTTCCCGTCCGGCGCCGGACGGGCTTCGTCCGCAATCGGACGGGATATGTCACCCCAGCGAAAGCTGGGGTCCCGGCGGGCGAAAGGCGCCGGTGCTCTTCACCCCCCGGGGTCCAAGCCTTCGCTGGGACGACGACGCGCCAGACGAACCGCCGCCACGCCGAGGTAGAGGAGCAGCCCCAGCGGTCCGATCATCATCGTCGCGAACAGGCAGGGCAGCAGGACGAAATAGGGAATGCCCGCTTTCTCGGAATGCTCGGCCTCCCAGCTCCCGACGAAGAGATCGAGCGCCAGATAGTGGATCCAGCCGGCGAGCAGAAGCACCGGCCTGTCGAACGCCCGGGCGATCGCCGCCAGCGTGTAGCCGGCGTCGGTCGGGATCGCCTTCAGGTGAGTCAGCAGGAAGAGGAGATAGAGAAGGCAGAGCGGCACCGTCGCCCAGCGCGCCGCCAGCACCGCCCGGCGGCGGCCGATCCACGGCAGTGCGAACAGGGCGGCCCAGCCCAAGAAAGCGACGGCATGCGCACCGACGAACCAGGTCTCCAGCGTGAGCATGAAGCCCCCCTCAGATGATCGGGTGCCGCTCCCAATTGGGCTTGTCGGCCCTCTTGCCCAGGTCCGAGCTCAGCTCGCGCACCGTCTCGCTTCCGGTCCGCTCGCACAGGAACGGGAACACCGCGTGGACGAGGCAGCCGAGGCCGCCGACGATCATCCTCACGCCGAAGCGCGCCGCCATCCCGAAATGCTCGGGATAGCTCTCGCCCACCTCGTGCGGGTGCCTGGTGAAGGGATTGTCGGCCATCGCCGCCCCTTATCGCGAGGCGACCTGTCCCGCCAGTGAATTGCGGGTCCGTCATTGCGGCGAAGGCCCGAATCCATGAACGCCGTTGCTCGAAACCTCGAGCCACCCTGTTCATGGATCCCGGATCAAGTCCGGGATGACGAGCTTCCCCCGCTTGCACCAACCTCCCCCGCCCTCCTACATCCCCCAAACGACAGGAGCCCTTGCATGCCCGAAGCCTATATCGTCGCCGCCGCCCGTACCGCCGGCGGGCGCCGGGGCGGAGCCCTGAAGGACTGGCATCCGGCCGACATGGCCGCGGAGGTGCTCGATGCGCTGATCCACCGCTCCGGGCTCGATCCCGCGGCCGTCGAGGACGTGATCATGGGCTGCGTCGGCCAGGCCGGCGAGCAGGCCTTCCACATCGGCCGCAACGCGGTCCTCGCCTCCTCGCTGCCGACCTCCGTTCCCGCCGTCACCATCGACCGCCAGTGCGGCTCCTCCCAGCAGGCGGTGCAGTTCGCCGCCCAGGCGGTGATGAGCGGCACCCAGGACGTGGTGATCGCGGCGGGCGTCGAGTCGATGAGCCGGGTCCCGATGGGCCTCCCCGTCACCCTTCCCATGCAGCATGGAATCGGCACCGGCCCCTTCTCCAAACGGATCCAGGACCGGTTCGGAGTGCCGATGTTCAGCCAGTTCGTCGGCGCCGAGATGATCGCCGAGAAATACCGGTTCCGGAAGGAGGAGCTGGATTCCTTCGCCCTCGACAGCCACTTGAAGGCCGCCCGGGCAACGCAAGCCGGCGCCTTCGACGAGGAGATCGTTGCGCTGAAGATCGTCGATGCCGAGGGCAATGAGACCCTCCACACGAAGGATGAAGGCATTCGCGCCGATTCCACCCTGGAGAGCATCGCCTCCGTCAAGCTGCTCACGGAAGGCGGCAAGATCACCGCCGCCAACGCGTCGCAGATTTGCGACGGCGCGTCCGGAATCGTCGTCGTGTCGGAAAGGGCGCTGAAGGCGCACGACCTCACCCCCCTTGCCCGCATCGTCAACCTCACCGTCACCGGCGGCGATCCGGTCATCATGCTCGAGGAGGTCATCCCGGCCACCCGCCGGGCCCTCGAACGCAGCGGCATGAGCATCGCCGACATCGACCTCTACGAAGTCAACGAAGCCTTCGCCCCAGTCCCGCTCGCCTGGCTCCGCGAGGTCGGCGCCGACCC
>JASLBD010000184.1 GCA_030146745.1 Allosphingosinicella sp.
GTCGGAGCGGGCGCGTTCGATGAAGCGCAGGTAATTGGCGTAATAGACGATTCCGGCGACGTCGGTGTCCTCGAAATAGACGCGCAGCGGGAAGAGGTGCATCGCCCCCCGCATGACTCCGTCCGCCGGCTTGGGTCCGTCCCCTCCCATCGCCCACGGCTCTATCGGCTGCGGATTCGCCGGGGCAACCCCAAAGGGGTGAGGCGGGACGAGACGTGCTGGAGCGGCGGCGATGCGATCCTCTCCCTCCTTACTGGAGAGGGCCTTAGCGCCGCCTCGCCGCCTGAGCCTCGACGAGGCGGATGAGGTCGCCCTGGGCGACGTTCATGTCGGCCAGGTGGAGGCCCCAGCCGGGGTTGAGCTTGCCGGCCATGTAGACGTCGCCAGGGATCCGGTCGGTTCGGCCGTCCTTGGGGTCGGCATTCTCGGTCACCGCGAGCCAGCCCGCCTGGCCGTCGTGGCGGCACTCGGCGGTGACCAGCCCCTCGGTGCGAACGAAGGGCGTCGGCGGCTTGCCCTGGCTCGACCAGATCACCGGCTCGGCGCCCGGCTGCGGCGGCGCCATCGTGAACCAGTAGGAATCGAGTTTCGCCTTGCCGCCGCCGAGTGCTCCGGGGTTGGTGCAGCCGGCCGTCATTCCCGGCTTCGCGGCGCGACCGAACGGGGCACCGGCTTGCGGCGGCGCGGAGGTCCTGAAGGTCATATAGGTGATGACGCAGCCGGTCTGGCCGACCTTGGTGCAGAGCGGAGTCGATTTGAGGCTGCCGCCGACCAGCTTCCCTTCCGGAACCTCGACCGTCCAGCCCAACAGGATCGCAGAGAGCATCCTTTTCGCCACCCGTCTGCCCTCGATCTCCTCGGCGAGGAGCTTGAGGAGGTGGATCGAGCCCTGGCTGTGGCCGATGAGGACGAAGGGCCGGCCCTTGTTGCGGTTGGCGAGGAAGTCCCGCCAGGCGGCGAGCACGTCGCCATAGGCGGTCGCGGTGCCGGCCGCGAGATCCTCGCCGGCCAGAGCCCGGCCGAGCCCCCCCAAGGTCACCTGGCGGTAGAGGGGCGCGTACGTCTTGCAGACGGTGCCGAAGCGGGCGAACTGCACCGCCGCCGTCGCCTGCTCCTCGAGGCCGGGGACGAGGTCGCTGTTGAGGCCCGCATCGCGCGAAATGGTCGGATAGACGTAGAAGCAGTCGACCGCCGCGTCCTTGTCCGGAAGCACTTGGCCGGTCGAGCCGTAGCCGTTGGCGTTGAGGGCTGTGGTGGCGAGCGGAGCGCCGCAGGCGTCGGCGCGGCCGGGAAGGCACAGCCAGGCCGAATCCCGCCGGTAGTCGGGCGCGGCGGCAAGGGGCGGCGCCGCGGCGGGCGCCTGGGCCTCTGCGGGCATGGCGAGCAGCAGGGCCGCGGAGGCGGCGATGGTGCGGATGACGGTCATTTCCTCCCCTTCAAACCTTCATTCAATCGAACAGGCCGTCCTGCCCCGTTTTGGGCTGCGGCAGGCCGAGATGGGTCCAGGCCCTGCCGTTGAGGCAGCGGCCGCGGGCGGTCCGGGCGACGAGGCCCAATTGGATGAGGAAGGGCTCGATCACCTCCTCGATCGTGTCGCGCGGCTCGGAGAGGCCGGCGGCAAGGGTCTCCACTCCGACCGGCCCGCCTTTGTAGAGGTCGGCGATCATCATGAGGTAACGCCGGTCCATCGCGTCGAGGCCGAGCTGATCGACCTCCATCCGGTTCAGGGCCCCGTCCGCCACCTTCGAATCCACTTCGCCCCCTTCGGCCTGGGCGAAGTCGCGCACCCGGCGGAGCAGCCGGCCGGCGATCCGCGGAGTGCCGCGCGAGCGGCGGGCGATCTCGTGAGCTCCGTCCCCGGTCAGCGACAGGCCGAGCAGCCGGGCCGCGCGGCGGACGACCTGCTCGAGCTCCTCGACCGAATAGAAAGTGAGCCGGACGGGGATTCCGAAGCGGTCCCTGAGCGGAGTCGTGATCAGCCCCTGGCGCGTGGTGGCGCCGACCAGGGTGAATTTGGGCAGGTCGATCCGGACCGAGCGGGCCGAAGGGCCTTCGCCGATCATCAGGTCGAGCGCACGGTCCTCCATCGCCGGGTAGAGGATTTCCTCGACCGCCGGCGCCAGGCGGTGGATCTCGTCGATGAAGAGGACGTCGCCGTCCTCGAGATTGGTGAGCAGGGCGGCGAGATCGCCCGACTTGGCGATGACCGGGCCGGAGGTGGCGCGGAAGCCGACGCCAAGCTCGCGGGCGATGATCTGGGCGAGCGTGGTCTTGCCGAGGCCGGGGGGCCCGAAGAAGAGGACGTGGTCGAGAGCGTCGCCGCGGCTCTTGGCGGCCTCGATGAAGACCCGAAGATTCTCGCGCGCCGCCTTCTGGCCGACGAAATCGTCGAGCGTCTTGGGGCGCAGGGCGGCGTCGAGATCTTCGGGACGCCGTTCCCCGCCGATGATCCGCTCCTGCTCCACCGGCCCAGCTTTAGCCGAAGCGCCTCGGCTGTCGAGCGGCTTTATCGGAGGCGCCGCCCTCTGCGTCCTTGACGCTTAAGCGGAATGACGAGCTTATTTTGCGGCCTTTTTCAGCGCCGTCCGGACCAAAGCATCCAGCGTTGCCCCCGGGCCAAGCTCGGTTTCCGCCTTCCCCACCGCAGCCGCCGCCTCGCCTGGGCGGAAGCCGAGGTTGAGGAGGGCGGAGACGGCGTCCGCGGCGGCGCTGCCCGGGGCGGGGGCCGAGGCCGCGGCGGGACCGAGAGCGAGGCTTCCGACCTTGTCCTTCAATTCGTGGACGATGCGCTGGGCGAGCTTCGGGCCGACGCCCGGGGAGCGGGCGATCATGGCGTGGTCGCCGCTCGCCACGGCGCGGTGGAGATCGTCGCCGGGCAAGGTGGAGAGGATGGCGAGGGCGACGCGGGCGCCGACGCCCTGCACGGAGGTCAGGAGCCGGAACCAGTCGCGCTCGTCGCCCGAGGCGAAGCCGATCAGGCGGATGTCGTCCTGGGCGACCTGCATGACGGTGTGGAGCACGATCTCGCCGCCGACCGGGCCGAGCGAGGCGAGGGTGCGGGTCGAGGCGAAGACGAGGTAGCCGACCCCGTTGACGTCGACGACCGCGTGGTCCGCCGTGAAGCTGTCGAGCAGGCCTCGGAGCTTGGCGATCATGGGAAGGAGGGGTGCAGGATGGCCATGGCGGGTTTCCTATCCGTTCGTGCAAAGGCCGTCACCCCGGACTTGATCCGGGGTCCATGAACACTGACGAGGGAGGCTTCGTACCGCGGTGTTCATGGATCCCGGCCTTCGCCGGGATGACGGAGAGGTCACCCGACCCGCCGTGTCGTCGCGAGGTGGTGGGCGTGGGTGATCGCCACCGCCAGCGCATCGGCGGCGTCCGCCCCGGTGATCTTCACCCCCGGAAGCAGCCGCTGGACCATGGCATGGACCTGCGCCTTCTCGGCGCCGCCGGTGCCGACCACCGCCTTCTTGACCAGCCGAGGCGCATATTCGCCGATCGCGATGTCAAGGCTCGCGGCGGCGAGGAGGACGACTCCCCGGGCCTGGCCCAGCTTCAGGGTGGATTGCGGATTGTCGTTGACGAACACCTCCTCGACCGCGGCGGCCTTGGGGAGGTGCTCGGCGAGGACGGCCAGGAGCCGGCCGTGAAGCTCGAGCAGGCGGGTGGCGAGCGCGGCCTTCGGATCGGTCCGGACCTGACCGTTGGCGACATGGCTCAGGCGATTGCCCTCGGCCGCGATGACGCCCCAGCCGGTGCAGCCGAGACCGGGATCGAGGCCGACGATGATCATGAATGTTTCGCGCAGAGACGCAGAGACGCAGAGGGGCCGATGCCGATTTGCGCGTCAGCGCCCTCGATCGATTGACCGGACGGAAGGGCGCTCCGCGCCGGTCCGACCGCGGCCTCCCTGCGCCTCTGCGTCTCTGCGCGCATCCTAGCCGAGCTTCTCCATCACCTCGTCCGGCACTTCGTAATTGCCCCAGACGGTCTGGACGTCGTCATCGTCCTCGAGCGTGTCGATCAGCTTCATGAGCTGGCCCGCCTCGTCGGCGCCGACCTCGACCCGGTTGCCCGGGCGCCAGGCCAGCTTGACGCTTTCGGGGGCTCCGAGCGCCTCCTCGAGGGCCCGGGCGACCCCGTGCAGATCCTCCTGGGCCGTCCAGATCTGGTGGCCGTCCTCATCCGATTCGACATCCTCGGCGCCGGCCTCGATCGCGGCCTCGAAGACGGCGTCGGCGCTTCCGGCGGAGGCGGGGTAGGCGACCAGGCCGAGCCGCTCGAAACCGTGGCTGACCGAGCCGGAGGCTCCGAGATTGCCGCCGTTCTTGGAGAAAGCGGTGCGCATGTTGGTGGCGGTGCGGTTGCGGTTGTCGGTCAGGGCCTCGACGATCAGGGCGACCCCGCCCGGGCCGAAGCCCTCGTAGCGAAGCTCCTCGTAAACCTCGGCGTCGCCGCCCGAGGCCTTGTCGATCGCCCGCTGGATATTGTCCTTGGGCATGGACTGGGCGCGGGCGGTCGTGATCGCGGCGCGAAGGCGGGCGTTCGCGTCCGGATCCGGAAGCCCCATCTTGGCCGCCACCGTGATCTCGCGCGAGAGCTTGGAGAACAGGTTGGAGCGCTTCTTGTCCTGAGCGCCCTTGCGATGCATGATGTTCTTGAACTT
>JASLBD010000157.1 GCA_030146745.1 Allosphingosinicella sp.
GCGCGCTGGATCCGGACCCGGTCGCCGACTCGCACTCCGAGCCGCTCGATCTCGTCCTTGTTGTGCAGCGTGGCGTTGGTGACCGTCACTCCGCCGACGCTCACCGGCCGGAGGCGCGCCACCGGAGTGAGCTTGCCGGTCCGGCCGACCTGGATGTCGATCGCCTCCAGCAGGGTCTCCGCCTTCTCGGCCGGGAATTTGTGGGCGAGCGCCCAGCGCGGCGCCCTCGCCACCTGGCCGAGGCGGCGCTGCCAGTCGAGCCGGTCGACCTTGTAGACGACCCCGTCGATGTCGAAGGCGAGGTCGGCCCGTTTCGACTCGATGCTCCGGTAATGGGCGAGCAAGGTATCGAGTTCGGCGCAGCGTTCGAGATGGCCGGCGATCGGCAGGCCCCAGGCCTCGATCGCCCGCATCACCCCTAGCTGGCTCTCGGCGGGCAAGGCGGAAACCTCGCCCCAGCCATGGGCGTAGAAGCGGAGCGGCCGCGAGGCGGTCACCGCCGCCTCCTTCTGCCGGAGCGAGCCGGCCGCGGCGTTGCGCGGATTGGCGAACTGGCGCGCCTTGGCCGGGTCCTCCGCTTCGGCGAGCAGCCGGGCGTTGAGCGAAGCGAAGTCGCCCTTCGACATGTAGACCTCGCCGCGGACTTCGAAGACCTCGGGCGGGTCGCCTTTCAGCCGCTGCGGGATGTCGGCGATGGTGCGCACATTGTCGGTCACCACCTCGCCGGTGGTGCCGTCGCCGCGGGTGGCGGCGAGGACCAGCTCGCCTTTCTCGTAGCGAAGCGAGCAGGAGAGACCGTCGATCTTGGGCTCGGCGGTGAGCGCAACCTCCTCGTCCGCAGCGAGGCTGAGGAAGCGCCTTACCCGACCGACGAAATCCGCCACCTCCTCCTCGGAAAAGGCGTTTTCGAGGCTGAGCATCGGCAGCGCGTGTCGCACCTTGGAAAGGTGCGCGGCGGGCGCGGCGCCGACCTGGCGCGACGGGCTGTCCTCGCGCACGAGGTGCGGGAATTGCGCCTCGAGCTCCGCGTTGCGGCGGACGAGGGCGTCATATTCCGAGTCGCTGATCTCCGGCGCATCCTCGCTGTGGTAGAGCCCGTTGTGGCGCGCGATCTCGGAGGCGAGCCGCTCCAGCTCCGCCGCGGCTTCGGCTTCGGTCATCTTAATCCTCCCCAGCATTTGCCGGGGAGAGGGACCATGCGAAGCATGGTGGAGGGGTAGCTGGCAAGGTCTGCGCAAGGCCCCCTCCACCACCCTTGGGGTGGTCCCCCTCCCCACGAAATCGTGGAAGGATTTGATTGCCGCCCCTCACGCCGCCTCCAGCAACCTGACCGCCTGCGCCCTCGCCTCGTCGGTCACCTGCGCCCCCGACAGCATCCGGGCGATCTCCTCCCGCCGCCGCGCCTCGTCCAGCGTCTGGACGCTGGTGCGCGTCACCAGCCCCTCGTAGCTCTTCTCGATGAGGAGATGGCGTGTGCCGCGGGCGGCGACCTGCGGGCTGTGGGTGACGACGAGGAGCTGCGCGCCCTCCGCCAGCCGGTGGAGGCGCTCGCCGACGGCGCTGGCGACGGCACCGCCGACGCCGCGGTCGATCTCGTCGAAGATCATCGTTCGGGCGTCGCCGCGCTCGGCGAGAGCGACCTTGAGGGCGAGGATGAAGCGGGCGAGCTCCCCGCCGCTGGCGATCTTCGTCAAAGGCGCGAAGGGCGCGCCGGGGTTGGTCGAGACCTCGAACTCCACCCGGTCGCGGCCGCGCGCCGCCCATTGCGGCTCGGCGAGCGGCTCGACGAGGGTTCGGAAGCGGGCCGAGTCGAGCTTCAAGGGCGCGAGCTCGCCGGCCACGGCCGAGTCGAGGCGGGCGGCGGCGGCGGTCCTGAGCCCGGTCAGCCGCTCCGCCTCGGCCAGATAGGCGGCGCGGCTGTCGCGGACCCGGGTTTCGAGCGCGGCGAGGCTCTTCTCGCCCGCCTCCAGCGCGGCGAGCCTGGCCGCCAGCTCTTCGGCGAGCGCCGGAAGGGCATCCGGCTCGACCCGGTGCTTGCGGGCGACGGCCCGGATCTCGAACAAGCGGGTCTCGGCCTCGTCGAGCCGGGCCGGATCGAAGGCCAAAGCGGCCGAGGCGGCTTCGAGCCGGTCTTCCGCCTCCGAGGCCTCGACCAGAGCCCGATCGAGCGCTTCCAGCGCCTCGGCGAGCCGGTCATGCTCGCCGGCGATGCGCTCGAGCCGGCGCGCCGCCTGGCGGCAGAGCGACAGGCCGCCTTCCGAACCGTCGAGCAGCTGCCCGATCGCGGCGATGTCCTCCGCGAGCCTCGCGCCCTTCTGCATGTCGGATCGAAGCCCGGCCAGCGCCGCTTCCTCGCCCGGCTCGGCGGCAAGAGCGTTCAGCTCCGCGACCGCATGATCGAGCCACTCGCGGTCGCGGGCGGCGGTTTCGAGGTCTTCGAGCGCCTTGGCCAGAGCCGCCTCGGCCTCGCCCCAGGCCCGATAGGCGCGTTCCGCGGGGGCGCTGTCGATCCGCCCGAAGGAGTCGAGCAGGGCGCGATGGCCGCGGGGGTTGAGAAGGCCGCGATCGTCATGCTGGCCGTGGACCTCGACGAGCAGCGCTCCGAGCTCGCGGACGAGGGCGACCGAGGCCGACTGGTCGTTGACGAGCGCGCGGCTGCCGCCGTCGGCGCGGACGATCCGGCGGACGACGAGCGGCTCGCCGGGCTCGCCTTCGAGGCCGTTGTCGCGAAGCAGCCCGCGGGCGGGATGGGCGGGCGGGAGGTCGAAGCTGACGGTGACGACCGCCTGCGCCTGGCCCTGGCGGACGAGCCCGCTGTCGGCTCGGGCGCCGAGCGCGAGGCCGAGCGCGTCGAGCAGGATCGACTTGCCGGCGCCGGTCTCGCCGGTGAGCACTCCGAGGCCGGGGCCGAACTCGAGGTCGAGGCTCTCGATCAGGACGACGTCGCGGATGGAGAGGCCGGTCAGCATCGTCCGGCCCTTAGCGCGTCACCCCGGCGGAAGCCGGGGTCCCAGGTCTCCGACAGGGCTTTTCCGTCCTGGGGCCCCGGCTTTCGCCGGGGTGACGGGGGCTCGTCACGCCGCGGGCGAAGCGGCCGCCGCCGCCGGCGCGTGCTTCTGGACCAGCGAATAGGCCCGCTGGTACCATTTGGTGTTCGGATAATTGGCGCCGAGCACAGCGGCCGAGCGCCGCGCCTCGGCGGGGATGCCGAGGGCGAGATAGGATTCGGTGAGGCGCATCAGCGCCTCGGGGGTGTGGCTGGTCGTCTGATACTGATCGACGACGGTGCGGAACCGCATCACCGAGGCGAGCCACTGGGCCCGGCGCTGGTAGAAGCGGCCGATCTCCATCTCCTTGCCGGCGAGATGGTCGCGGACCAGGTCGACCTTGAGGCGGGCGTCGGCCGCATAGCGCGTGTCCGGATAGCGGCGGACGAGCTCGCCGAGCGAGTCGAGCGCCTGGCGGGTGGTGCTCTGGTCGCGGGTCACGTCCGTGATCTGCTCGTAATGGCTGAGCGCGATCAGGTAATAAGCGTAGGGCGCGTCGCGGTTGCCGGGATGGATCGACAGGAACCGGCGGGCGGATTCGATCGACTTGGTGTAATCCCGGGCCGCATAATAGCTGAAGGCGCTCATCAGCTGGGCTCGGCGCGCCCAGACCGAATAGGGATGCTGGCGCTCGACCTCGTCGAACACCTGGCCGGCGGCGGCATAATCGCGCTGGTCGAGACGCCTCTTGGCGAGGTTGTAGAGGGTGTTGACGTCGCGGGCGACATATTGGGTGTCGGCCCTGGTCGTCTTGCCTCCGCTGGCGCAGCCGGCGAGGGGGAGGACGAGGCACGCCAGGACGGCGGCGGCGGTGAGGCGGGCATGGTTACGCAGCATGGAGGGCTTCTTAGCGAAGGGTTGGGACGAGGCCAAGCGCGGACTGGGTGACGGATCGGGAGCGACGGCCGCTGGTGACCGCCGCCCGCTTTTCCGGATAGTGACTTTCGCGGATGAACGGCGGTTTAATGTGTCGGCTTTAAGGTAAGGCCATGCTCCGCGTTCTGACCCTGTCGACGCTCTATCCGGATTCCGGCCGCCCCTCCTTCGGCATCTTCGTCGAGCGGCAGACCCTGGCGCTGGCTTCGCGCGAGGGGGTCGAGGTGGAGGTGGTCGCGCCGGTCGGCCTTCCGCCTTGGCCGCTGACGCTTCATCCCCGTTACCGGGCGAGGGCGCGGCTTGCCGCGAAGGAGCGCCGGGGCGGCCTTGCCGTCCACCGCCCGCGCTTCCGGGTCTGGCCGGGGCTGGGCGGGGCCGGCGCCGCCCGCGCGCTCGCGGCGGCGGTCCTTCCGCTCGCCCGGACCTTGCGCTTCGACGCGATCGATTCCGAATTCTTCTGGCCCGACGGAGTGGCGGCGATGCATCTCGCCGAGGCGCTGGGCCTGCCCTTCTCGATCAAGGCGCGCGGAAGCGACGTGCATTTCTGG
>JASLBD010000330.1 GCA_030146745.1 Allosphingosinicella sp.
GGCCGGCAACCCGCGCATCGATGCGCTCACCACCCATATCGGCAAGAAGCTCAGGAACTCGAGCCACGCCGCCCTGGTGCGCGAGCTGGTCCGAAGCGCAACGGTCGAGCGCAAGCAGCGCACCGGCCGGGTCGCCTTCACCGACGGGCGCGAGTTCGAGTTCGCCGCGGTTCCGCTTCCCGACGGCAACGCCCTCTTCACGATGCTCGACGTCACCGCCAGCCGTACGGTCGAGGCGGCGCTGCGCGAACGCACCCAGGCGCTCGAGCAGGCCGACCGGCTTAAGACGGCCTTCGTATCGAACATGAGCTACGAGCTGCGCACGCCGCTCACCTCGATCGGCGGCTTCGCGGAGATGCTCGCGGGCGGCTATGCCGGGGAGCTCGGGCCGACCGCCTCAGAATATGTGACGGCCATCCTCGACTCGGTCGCCCGGCTGGGCGCATTGATCGACGACGTGCTCGATCTGACCCAGAGCGACAGCGGCAGCCTGCTGCTCGCCGAGGACAAGGTCGATCTCGCCCGGCTTTGTGCGGAGTCCGCCGAGGCCTTCCGCGAGCAGGCCGCGAAGAAGGACATCGATTTCGCCGTCGAGATCGAGCCTGGCGCGGGTTCGATCGCCGGTGACCGGGCGCGCCTGCGACAGTCCCTCGACAATGTGCTCAAGAATGCCGTCGCCTATACGGGCAGGGGGGGGCGGGTCTTCCTCCACGCCGCCGGCAACCGCAAGGAGGCGGCGATCACCGTCTCCGACAACGGCCGGGGAATCGCTCCGGCCGATCAGGCCCGGGTCTTCGACCGCTTCTCCCGGACCGTCGAGCCGCGCGGGGCCGACGGCGCGGCCCTCGGTCTCGGCCTTCCGCTCGCCAAGCAGTTCGTCGAAGCCCATGGCGGCACGATCGAGCTTCTTTCAGAGCCGGGCGAAGGCACCACCGTCACACTCCGCCTGCCCCGGAAGCGCTGATGATCCTGGACGGGCCCGAGGCGACCGAGGCGATCGGCCGGCGGCTCGCGGCGCAACTTCGCGCCGGTGACGTCGTCGCCCTGTTCGGCGAGCTCGGCGCCGGCAAGACCACCCTCGCCCGGGGCATCCTGGCAGGGCTCGGCCACGGCGGCGAGGTGGCCAGCCCGACCTTCCCGATCGTCATTCCCTATGAGTCGGTCCGAATTCCGGTTTCGCATGTCGACCTCTACCGCCTCGAGGATCCGGCCGAGGTGGAGGAGCTGGCGCTCGACGAGGCGCTTCAGGACGGGGTTTTGATCGTCGAATGGCCCGAGCGGATGGGCCTCGCCTTGTGGCCGCATTCGCTTCGCCTCACCCTGCGGCGGCAGGGGGAGGGCGCCCGCGCCTTGACAGCCGCCGTCCCCGCCGCTTGGGGAGCGCGATGGCCGCCCCGATGATTCCGCCCGCAGGGGCGCCGGACTTCCTTGCAGAGCATGGCTGGGGCGGCGCCGAGATCCGACCCCTGGCCGGCGACGCAAGCTTCCGGCGCTATTTCAGGGTTCACCGCGATTCCGAATCCGCGGTGTTGATGGACGCACCGCCCCAGCATGAGGATGTCGGGCCGTTCCTATCGGTCGCCGGACACTTGCTCGACCGCGGCTTCTGCCCGCCACGCCCCCTCGCCGTCGACCGGGAGAGGGGCCTCCTCCTGCTCGAGGATTTCGGCGACGACCGCGTCGGGCCGGTCCTTCAGCGGGAGCCGCACCGGGAGCGGGAAATCTATGAGGGCGCGGTCGACATCCTGGCCCGCCTCGCGGCTCAGCCTGCTCCCGCGGACCTCTCTCCCTATGACGACCAGGCGATGGAGCGGGAGGTCGGCCTCTTCCCCGAATGGTACGTCCCGGCGCTCGAACTGCAGGTCGACGAGGCCGGCTTCCTCTCCGCGTGGCGGCAGGTCTGGGGCGACGTGCTGCGCGTCGTCCGGGAAAATCCGGTGCTGGTCCTTCGCGACTATCATGCCGACAATCTGATGGTGCTTCCCGGCCGGTCCGAGCTCGGCCTCCTCGACTTCCAGGACGCACTGGCGGGTCATGCCGCCTACGATCTCGTCTCGCTCCTCCAGGATGCCCGGCGGGACGTTTCGCCGGAGCTCCAGGAGACGATGATCGGCCTCTATTGCGAGCGCGCGAACGTCGCCGACCGCGATCTCTTCCGGGCGCATTACGAGATTCTCGGAGCGCAGCGGAACACCAAGATCCTCGGCATCTTCACCCGCCTCTGGAAGCGCGACGAAAAGCCCTTCTACCCGACCATGCACCCCCGCATCTGGGGCTATGTCGAGCGCAATCTTGCCCATCCCGCCCTCGCTCCGGTCCGCGCCTGGTTCGACGCCAACGTGCCCTCGGAATATCGGGGCGACGCCTGCCTCAGGAAAATCTACGCATGAACCGCCAGCGCCGGCCGCTCGCCCTCAGACCCGTGCCCGCCGGCGACGTGCCGAAGACGGCGATGGTCCTCGCCGCCGGCCTCGGCAAGCGCATGCGGCCGCTCACCGCCACCCGTCCCAAGCCGCTGGTCGAGGTCGCCGGCAAGCCTTTGCTCGACCATTGCCTCGACCGGCTTCGCGCGGCCGGGGTCGAGAAGGTCGTGGTCAATGTCCATTATCTCGCCGATGCGCTCGAGGCTCACCTGAAGAACCGGGTGCAAGACCTTGAAGTCACTGTGTCGGATGAGCGAAAGCAATTGCTCGAGACGGGCGGCGGAATGATCAGGGCGCTGCCGCTGATCGACGTCGATCCCTTCCTCGTCGTCAATTCCGACAATCTGTGGATCGACGGACCGGTCGACTCGCTGCGGCTGCTCGCGAGCAATTGGGACGATGCCCGCATGGATGCCCTGCTGCTCCTCGTGCCGCTCGCCCGCGCCCATTGCCATAAGGGTCAGGGCGATTTCCATATGAGCTCGGGCGGAGTGCTGAAGCGCCGCAAGCCGGGCGGAGTGGCGCCGTTCGTCTATACCGGCGTCCAGATCGTGTCGAAACGCCTGCTCGAGGGCGAGATGCCGGAGGGGCCCTTCTCGACCAACTTGCTGTGGGACCGGGCGATCGCCAAAGGCCGCCTCTTCGGCGCCGTCCACGAGGGCTTATGGTTCGACGTCGGCGCCCCCGCCAATATCCGCCAGGCCGAGGAAGTGCTTGGGCTCGCCTGAACCCGCGGCTAACCTCGCGCTCGTGAACTCCGTCCGCCCCCGCGTCTTCACCATCCCGCCGCACCGCGCTTTCGCGGACGCACTCGCGGCGGGCCTGATCGCGCGCTACGGGCGCGGCGACCTGGGGCTGGCGCAGGGCATCGTCCTCGTCCCCAACAACCGCGCGGCCCGAGCCGTGGCCGACGCCTTCGTCCGGCGCTCGGGCGGAGGTCTGCTCCTGCCCCGGCTGGTGCCGGTGGGCGACTCCGACCTGGACGAGCGGATCGGCGGAGCGCTCGAGCCGCTGGGAGAGGGCGAGGGCCTGCCGCCCGCGGTCGAGCCGCTCGAGCGGCTGTTCCTTCTGGCGCGCCTCATTCAGCAGCATGTGGGGGGAGTGGATGCGGCGGAGGCCTTGCGCCTCGCCGAGGATCTCGCCCGAACGCTCGACCAGCTCCTCGTGGAAGGGGTGGAGCCGTCGAACCTGCGCGACTTCGCCGCCGAGCTGCCGGATCTGTCGCTGCACTGGCAGGCGTCGCTGGAGCGGCTCGGGATCATCCTCGACCAATGGCCGCGTCTTCTCGCCGAGCGGGGCCGGATCGACCTCGCCGACCGGCGCAACCGACTTCTCGCCCTCGTGGCGGCGCGCTGGCGGGAGTCTCCGCCCGCGGGCTTCGTAGCCGCCGCCGGGATCACCAGCGCCGCTCCCGCCATCGCCGGCCTGCTCCGGACCGTCTCCCGCCTCGGCCAGGGCCTGGTCGTCTTTCCCGGCCTCGACCTTGAAATGGCGGCGGACGAATGGGAGTCGCTCGGCCCGCACGAGCCGGACGAGGAGACCGGGTTCCGCCGCCGCTCGATCGAAACCCATCCGCAATTCCACCTGAAGCTGCTCCTCGACCGGATGGGCGTCGGCCGCGGCGAGGTGGAAGGCTGGCGCTGGGGCGGCGGCCGGGACGCTCCGGCGGTCCGCAGCCGGTCCATCGCAAACGCGATGAAGCCGGCCGCCTTCACCGACCGGTGGCAGGACCTGCGCCCCGCCGAGCGGCGCCTCACCGGAGTGCGGGCGCTGGAGCTGGCCGATCCCGCCGAGGAAGCGCAGACCATCGCCGTCGCCCTCCGCGAGGCGCTCGAGATTCCCGGCCGGACCGCCGCTCTGGCGACTCCCGACCGCAACCTGGCCCGGCGGGTCTCGACCCACCTTCGGCGCTGGGGCGTCGAGGCCGACGACAGCGCCGGCCGGCCGCTCTCCCAGCTCGCGCCCGGTACCTTGCTCCTCGCCCTCGCCGCCGCCGCGGCGGAGCAGTTCGCTCCGGTGCCGCTCCTCGCCCTGCTCAAGCACCCCCTGGTCCTGAAGGGGGAGGGGAGGCTGGACTGGCTCGACGGCGCCCGCGCCCTCGACATCGCCCTGCGCGGCCCGCGGCCGCCGCCCGGGCTGGACGGAATCACCGAGCATCTCTCCGATCGCAGCGGCCGGGACTATAAAAGGCGCGAGCGCGCCGCAAAATGGTGGAGCGGCGTGGCGCCCCGGCTTCGCGCCCTGGAACGCGGCTTCGAAGCCGAACGCGCGACCCTTCCCTCGCTGCTCGGCCTGCTCCGGGAATCGGCGTCGGGGCTCAGCGGCGACGAAGCCTGGGCCGGACCGGCCGGCCGCGCCGCGGCGCAATTGTTCGAATCGGCCGAGCCCGCTTCGGCCCACGGTCCCGCGCGTCTGTCGCCGGCGAGCCTTCCGGCCCTGCTCGAGCAGCTCCTCGCCGCCGTGGCGGTTCGGCCCCCTTACGGCCAGCATCCGCGCCTCTTCATCTGGGGCCTCATCGAGGCCCGGCTCCAGTCGGCCGATCTCGTCATCCTCGGCGGGCTCAACGAGGGCGTCTGGCCGCAATTGCCGACCCCCGATCCCTGGCTGGCGCCCCGGGTCCGCCGCGAGCTCGGCCTGCCGAGCCTCGAGCGCCGGATCGGGCTCGCCGCCCACGATTTCGCAAGCGCGCTCGGCGGCCGCGAAGTGCTCGTCACCCGCGCCCGCCGCGACGCCCGATCGCCCGCCATCGCTTCGCGCTTCTGGCTCAGGCTGGAGGCGATGACCGCGGGAATCACCCGGTCGCCCCGGCATCGGAGCTGGGCCCGCGCCCTGGACCGGCCCGCGGACTTCCTCCCGGCCGCCCGGCCGGCGCCGCGCCCGGCGGCCGAGCTGAGGCCGCGGCGGATCGCCGTCACCGACGTCGACCGGCTCAAGGCCGATCCCTTCGCTTTCTACGCGCGCAAGATGCTGGACTTCGC
>JASLBD010000029.1 GCA_030146745.1 Allosphingosinicella sp.
TGGCATGATGCGGGGTAGGCTTCCTTCCGCCCCCCCGCCCCGCTACATCGCCGCCATGAGCGACGTCCGCCAGTTCACCGTCGCGCCCGACGACGACGGAATCCGCCTCGACCGCTGGTTCAAGCGCCATCTGCCGGAGGCGAGCTTCAACATCGTCTCGCGCTGGGCGCGGACGGGGCAGCTGCGCGTCGACGGCAAGCGCGCGGCTCCGGGCGACCGGATCGAGGCCGGCCAGTCGATTCGGGTCCCTCCCGCCGAGCCCGCCGCCGCCGCCGCTCCGGCGCGGGCCAGGCCCGAACGCAGGCAATTGAGCGATGACGAGATCGCCTTCGTCAACGAGATCGTCATCCACCGCGATTCCCAGGCGATCGTGGTCAACAAGCCGCCCGGCCTCGCCACGCAGGGCGGCACGAAGACGCTCACCCATCTCGACGGCCTGCTCGACGGCCTCGCCGACGACGGCGGCAACCGGCCCAAGCTCGTCCACCGGCTCGACAAGGACACTTCGGGAGTCCTCCTCCTCGCCCGCACCGCCCGGTCGGCGGGCTTCTTCTCCAAGGCCTTTTCCGGCCGCACCGCGCGCAAGGTCTATTGGGCGATCGTCACCGGCGTGCCCGACATCGCCGACGGCTTCATCGACCTTCCGCTCGCCAAGCAGCCCGGCACGGGCGGCGAGAAGATGCACGTCGAGGAAGGCGAGGGGGGGCTGACGGCGCGGACCCGCTATCGGATGATCGAACGGGCCGGCAACCGCGCCGCCTGGCTGGAGCTCCAGCCGCTGACCGGGCGCACCCATCAGCTTCGGGTCCATATGGCGGCGATCGGCCATCCCATCCTCGGCGACGGCAAATATGGCGGGCCCGACGCCTTCCTCACCGGAGCGATCAGCCGCAAGCTCCACCTCCACGCCCGCCGGCTGCGGATCGAGCATCCCGACGGCGACACGCTCGACGTCACCGCGGAGCTGCCGTCGCACTTCGCCGAAACTCTCGCCAATCTCGGCTTCGACCCCGAGCTGAGCGACCTGCCCCTCGACGAGGTGAAGTTTTCGGAGACCGCCGAAGGCAAGCGCCGGGCCGCCTCCGCCGCCGCCAAGTCGCGCCGCAAGGAGCGCAAGGGCGAACGGCGCGGACGGGGGCAAAGGTGAGGGGCGGACAGAGCCGTGATGCCGGAGATTCCGGCTTTCGCCGGAATGACGGAAGGGGGCGCTGATGCACCCGAACCGGAAATTCCAGCTTCAGGACCGCGAGGCGATGGCGGCGCTGGTGCGGGAGCTCGGCTTTGGAGTGCTGTTCGCGCCCACGGCGGAGGGGCTTCGGGCCGTGCATGTGCCGGTGCTGCTCGACGGCGATCGCCTGCGCTTTCACGTGTCGCGCCGCAATGCGGTTCACTCCACCCTGGCCGCGGGCGCACAGGCCCTGCTCGTCGCCACCGGCCCCCACGCCTATATCAGCCCGGAATATTACGGACTGGAGGATCGCGTGCCGACGTGGAATTATGTCGCGGTCGAGCTTGAGGGGGCGGTGCGGCCGCTCGGGACGGAGGCGCTGATCGGGCTGCTCGACGACATGTCGGCCGATCAGGAGGCCCGGCTCGCGCCGAAAGTGCCCTGGACGCGGGCCATGATGAGCGAGGGCCGCTTCGAAGGCCTGCTCAAGTCGATCGGCGGGTTCGAGATGCAGGTCGCCGAGTGGCGCGGCACGGCCAAGGTGGACCAGGACAAGCCGGAAGAGGTACGCAGCCGCATCGCCGACGCCCTCGCCGAACGGGGCGGACCGGACATGGCGGCGACGATGAGGATGAAGGCGCTCTCATGACCCCGCAAGACGACGAGACCCTGTGGCGCAACCGCTTCATCGCGATCAACCTGGTTAGGATCGGCGGCACGGTCGTGGTCATGATCGGGCTCGCCATCTGGCACACGGATTTCCTCGTGGAGGGCGGAACGCTCGTCCTCGGCCTGCCGCTCACCCTCGCCGGCCTCGCCGCCAGCTTCTGGGGCCCCAAATGGCTCGTCGCCCGCTGGAGGACCCCGCCCGGGCCATGAAGCGATTCTACGAGCAGGCGACCGTCTCTCCGGAGGCGGGCGGAGTCGCCGTCCTTCTCGACGGTCGTCCAGTGCGCACCCCGGCCCGCGACTTCCTGCGCGTCCCGACCGAGGAGCTGGCGGAGGCGATCGCCGGGGAATGGAATGCGCAGGGGGAAAAGATCGAGCCGCACCTCATGCCGCTCACCGGGCTGGCCAATGCGGCGATCGACCGGGTCGCCCCCGATCCCGCCGCTTTCGGCCGCGGCCTGGCCGAATATGGCGAGAGCGATCTGCTCTGCTACCGGGCGGAGGGGCCGCAATCCCTGGTCGAGCGCCAGTGCCGGGTCTGGGATCCCTTGCTCGGCTGGGCGCGGACCCGCTTCGGCATCGAGATCGAGACCACGGCCGGAGTCATGCACCGCCCCCAGCCTCCCCACAGTGTCGAGCAACTCGGCCGGGCGGTGGCGGCGCGCGGCGAATTCCAGCTCGCCGGGCTTGCGCCCCTGGTCACCATCGCCGGCTCGCTGATCATCGCTCTGGCCCTCGCCGAAGGCGCGATCGGCATCGAGGCGGCCTGGGACGCGGCCATGCTCGACGAGGCCTGGCAGGCCGAGCAATGGGGCGCCGACCCCCTCGCCGCCGCCTCGCTCGAGAACCGGCGGCGGGAGTTCGAGGCCGCGTACAGGTTCCTGACGCTGCTGTGATTCCCGTCGCCCCAGCGAAGGCTGGGGCCCCGGGGGGTGCAAACTCCGCGCTCTTCACCCGCTGGGGTCCCAGCCTGCGCTGGGACGACGAGCAGAACCGCTATTCGGAATGCTCGGCGTGGGCCGGGGCGGCCTCCGAAACCCGCTCGTGGTGCGGCATGAACCATTTGGCGACGACCAGCCCGGCGACGATCAACGCGATCGATTCCGCGATGAAGGCGTAAATCCAATAGCCCCAGCCATAATGGTTGAAGATGGGGGCCCCAAGATATTTCCAGACGGTGAAGCCGAGCGAGAAGCAGACGACCAGCCGGGCGAGATCGGCGAAGCTTCGGCCGCTCACCGCCGCGAGCCCGAAGGCGATCAAAAGCCCCGCCACCACCGCGACGATGAAGCCCGGCAGGAGCGCCGACATGTCGTCCGGCGAATAGCCCCGCGTGTTGAAATGGACCGTCGCAATCGGGCCTCTCGCGTAGAGCACGGCCCCGGCGGCGCTGTTGTGGGCAGGGATGCTGTAGGTGCCGGTTCCGCTCGGCGTCAGATTCTGGGCCAGCGACTGCTGGACAGCGGCGTTCTGAGCCTCGTCCGCTTTCGAATAGGCCAGTTCCCCGAGCGGCGTCGCCCAGAAGATGAAGCCCATGACGAATATGATGATGCCCGCGACGAGGCCGCCGATCACGGTCCGGATCATGTTCATCCCCTTTTGTTGCCGGGGGACCCTACGCTCAATCGCATCGGCGGCAAAGTCAGCCGATCAGCTCCCGGACGAAATCGTGGAGGAAGACTCGCCTCGTCGCCTTCAATCGCTCCGCCTTGAGGATGTTGTGGACGAGCTCCCGGCATTTCTCGGCGTCGTTGTTGATCAGCACATAATCATATTCGGCCCAGTGGCTGATCTCGGCCGCGGCGCGCTCCATCCGGCGGCGGATGACGTCCTCGCTGTCGGTGCCGCGGGTGCGCAGCCGCCGCTCCAGCTCCTTCATCGACGGCGGCAGGATGAAGACCCGGACGATGTCGGGATCGACCTGCTTCAGCTGCTGGGTGCCCTGCCAGTCGATGTCGAGAAGCACGTCGCGGCCGCCCTCGATCGTCTTCAGCACCTCGCTCTTCAAGGTGCCGTAGCGGTGGCCGAAGACGTGCGCCCATTCGAGAAAATGGCCCGCCGCGACCAGCGAATCGAAACCCTTGTCGTCGACGAAATGATAATCCCGCCCGTCGACCTCGCCCGCCCGGATCGGCCGGGTCGTCGCCGAAACCGACATGGCGACCCCGTCGTCGGCTTCGAGCAGCATCCGGGCGATGGTCGATTTGCCGGCGCCCGAGGGGCTGGACAGGAC
>JASLBD010000048.1 GCA_030146745.1 Allosphingosinicella sp.
GGAGAGCGCCGCGGAAGCGGAAGCGGTCGCCCGGCTGTGCGGCGAGATCGGGGTCCCGCACCGGATCCTGCCCGTCCGGGTCGAAGCCGCGGGGGAGGGGCTCCAGGCGGCGGCCCGGGCCGCGCGCTATGCGGCGCTCGCGGCCTGGATGGGCGAGGAGGGCCTTCCGCTCCTCCTCACCGCGCACCATGAAGACGACCAGGCGGAGACCTTCCTGATGCGGCTGAACCGCGGTTCGGGAGTGGCCGGGCTCGCCGGGGTGAGGGCCGCCGGCGCGGTGCCCGGAACCGGCGGCCGGCTGCGCCTGTACCGTCCGCTGCTCGGCTGGCGGCGGAGCGAGCTTCGGGCTTTGGTCGCGGCCGCCGGGGTCGAGGCGGCCGTCGATCCGGCCAATTCGGACGAAAGGTTCGACCGGGCCCGCCTTCGGCGCCGGCTAGCCGAGGCGCCGTGGCTCGATTCCGCCGCCATCGCCCGAAGCGCGGCCCTGCTCGCCGAGGCGGAGGCGGCGCTCGACTGGACCGCCGGGCCGCTCTTCGCGGCGCGGGCGGAGGTGGGCGAAGGCGCGGCGACCCTTCGCCCGGACGGCCTTCCGCCGGAGCTTCTCCGCCGCCTGGTGCTGCGCTGCCTGAAGCAGCTGGCGCCCGGGGCGAAGCCCCGGGGCGAGGCGCTGGCGGCATTCATCGGGCGGCTCGAAGAGGGAGGAACGGCTACCCTGTGCGAGGTGAAGGGCAGGGGCGGCGAGACCTGGCGCTTCGAGCCGGCGCCGCCGCGCAGATCGTCATCCCCGGGCCTGACCCGGGATCCCTGAACACGGGCGCAGGCGATTATCCTGGGACCTCGACGTTCAGGGATTCGGGCTTTCGCGAAACCTTTGCATAGCCCTGGCGAAGCGTGCGGGGTCAAAGCCCCTCTCCTGAAGGGGAGGGGCTACCAAGCGACTTACGCAAAGGTCCCGCTTCCGCCCGAATGACGGGGAGGGCGGATCGAGTCGCGCGCGTCACGGGTTGAGCGGGCATGTTTCGCGCCTTCCTCCTTCTCGCCCCCTGTCTCGTCGCCGCCTGCGGCGGGCCGGAGGAAGACGATCGGCCGCGTGCGAACAGCGTCGAGGAGCTCGAGAACAGGCTCGAGAAGCTCGCCGACCGGACCAGCGAGGAAATCGAGCCGGCGTCGCGCCTGGGCGTCTTGAAGGCAGCGGACCTCGGCCCGGAATTTCGCTCCAACCCGGCCTGCCGGCTCCATCGCGACGGCCGCCTGCTCCTCGTCGTCAACGCCGCCGGCGCAGTCGCCCGGATCGACGGCCGGCGGGTGCCGCTCGCGCTCTCCGGTCCGGTGGGGCCGACCGGGGGCTTCCTCACCGGCTCCGGGGTCACGGTCAGCGTCGGCCGGATCGAGCCGGGCGGCAAGGACGCGGCGGAGTACGGCATGGGCTGGCCGGCGCGGGCGACGGTGGGCGGGGACAAGGAACGCCCGCTCGAGAAGCAGGAAGCGACCTGGATCTGCGTGAGGTGAGGAGCCGGCACTTTCCTCGTCACCCGTCCGGGAGGCGGGGGGCCGGATCCTGAAACAAGCTCAGGATGACGGCCTAAGGTGAACCGGAGTCCGCCTCTTCCCTCACCCGGGTGAACTTGTCGGTCGTCACCGTCGGAGCGCCGCAAATGTCGGAGGGTTTCGGCGGAAGATCGCCGTGGGAGAGCATATGGCCGAGACACATTTCGAGGACGAATTTGGCGCGGTAGAGCGCGTCTGCCTCGTCGCGGCCTTCCGCCACCGCCTGCGGCACGTCGGGAAAGACGACTCGAACCTCGCCTCCCTTGGTCGGCACGAGTCGAACGGGATAAGCCAGCATCCGTTCAATCCTCCGCCGGGTTGAGCGGCAGCGCCAGCACCGGCCGCATCTGCTCGTCGTCGACCTCGACCACGGCATCGGGGGGCAGGTTGCCCGAGATGAGGGCGGATTCGACCAGCTCGGCCGCAAGCCGCTCCGCCTCGGCCCGCGCCGCGGCGTCGTCGCTCAGGGTTTTTCCGGCGAGGTCCGGAAGCTCGAAATCCGGGCCGCGCAGGGTGAAATAATAGGTCGGTGTCATAGGGCGGCAAAGCGCATAACATGGATCAAGGTTTCCGAGGAAACGCCCCCGCAACAAAGATTTGCGCCAAGCCGTTATCCCCGCGGAGTCGGGCCGAGCCGGCGTGGAACCATCGCCGGACGAGGTTCAGGATCGGTGAGCGGTCCGGAACCCGCCCCCCTCGGCGCTCGTTTCGCTTGCGCAACCCCACCTTCGAGAACGGAGCTACCATGTCCAATATCCCCAGCAGTGCCATGCCCCATGCCAAAGCCGCCGAGGAACCGCAGCAGGAGCAGGGCGGCGGCCCCAGCCTCTCCGAGCGGGCCGGCAAGATCCGCGAGCAGGCGAGCGATTATGCCCGCGAGAATCCGAAGACCGCGATCGCCGCCGGCGCCGCGCTCGCCGCGGGCGTGATCGCCGCCGCCGCGATCCCGCTGGTCCGCGGCCGCTCCGGCTCGGGCGCCGCCAAGAAGAGCGGCGCCGCCGCCAAGAAGACGACCGCCGCCAAGAAGAGCTGAAGGCCGCCGGCTGAAAAATGGGCGAGACGGGCCGCGATGAGAGGCTGCGGGAAGCCGCGGCCAATCGCGGCCTGAAGCTCGTCAAGTCGAGGATCCGGACCCCCGGCAAGGGCGATTACGGCCATTATGGGCTTACCGACGCCGGCGGCACCAAGCTGCTCGGCTTCGGCAAGTCGGGCCTGAACGCGACCGCCGACGAGATCGAGCGGTATCTCCACGAGGGCGCGCTCGCCGACTGGAAGACCTCGCTGCGCGCGGCCGGGGCGAGGCCGCCGCGGCGGGCGAAGAAGCGGCCGGCCGAGGCGCCCGAGCCGAGGGCGGCGCGGTCTCCCGCACCCGAGCCCGAACCCGAGCCCGAACCCGAGCCGGAACCCGAGCCGGAGCCGCCGCCCCTCTCCGTCCGCCCCGCCCGGCCGGCGGATTCGAAGGCAATCGCCGCCCTCGTCGCGGGCCTGGGCTTCGAAACCGCCGCCGACGACATGGAAAAGCGGCTCGGCGCGCTGAAGAAGGCGCGGCAGACGCCTCTGGTCGCCGAGCGGGGCGAAGTGATCGGGGTGCTCGCCTGGCACGTCACGCCCGTCCTCCACCGGCCGAGGCCGGTCGGGCGGATCACGATGATGGCCGTCGCGCAGGGCGAGCGGCGGCGAGGAGTCGGCCGGGCCCTGGTCGAGGCCGCCTGCGGGGAATTGCGGGCCAGAGGCTGCGGCCTGATCGAGGTCACCAGCAATGTCGACCTGTCGGGCGCCCACGGTTTCTACCGCCGCCTCGGCTTCGAGCGGACCAGCTACAGGTTCGCGAAGGCTCTGGGGGATGAGGATGGCGGCCAGGCCCGGTCCACCCGTTCGCCCTGAGTCTGTCGAAGGGTCTTCTTCTTGCCCGCGTTCCGAAAAGTGAAGCTTCGAAAGGCTCGGCCCGAACGGCTGAGGGGGCGGGTCGCCGTCCTTACAATCCCCGATTGTACGCGAGGCGGCGGCGGCCGCGCGGGGGCGGGGCGTCGCAGGCCTTGAAGTAGAGGTGGCAGACCAAGAGGAAGAGCGAGACGCTGTAGAAGGCGTTGGAGAGCTCGTCGATCCGGGCCAGGCTGATCGGCAGCGAGATCAGCAGGACCACCCGGAACAGCCATTCGCGCATCCGCGCCGTCTGCACCCCGATCGAGGATCCGGCCTGGCGGCAGGCGACCCGGCGGGCGCCCTCCATCAGCAGGAGCCAGGCGAGCGCCACCAGCATTTCGGCGAAGATGCCGTCGTCCTTGCCCTTGCCGCCGATCGAGAGAGCGAGACCGCCGAGATAGAAAGCGAGGTGGCCGTTCAGGCACTCGAGCGAGAGCCGCCACTGGCTGAAGCCGAGGCGATGCTCGGCCCAGCCCGCCAGCGGCGAGAAGGCCTTGGTCAGCGCGATGTCGTCGATCCTGGTCACGGCCTCAGCTTATCAAGGCAAGAAGTTGAGAAACGGCAAAAAAGACAGTTTGGTTAAAATTCCCGGTCGCCTGTTGCACCGCCGCAACCCTTGGCGCCCCCTCACGTTGTCCCCGCCCAACCCTCCAAGGAAGCCAAGCCGATGAACAGGGTCCCTTTCGCGCTAGCCGTTCCGCTGATGCTTATCGGCTGCGGCCAGAACAGCGCCGCCGACAACAGGGCCGCCGCCCTCGAGCGGGCGGCCGAGCAGAGCACTCCGGAAGCCGCCGAAATATTGCGCAACGCGGCCGAATCGGGCGCCAACGTCCAGGACGCCCTGCAGGCGGCCGGGAACGCGCAGGTGCCGACGGAGGCGCCGCCGCAAGTGGGCGCCAAGCCCCACGC
>JASLBD010000050.1 GCA_030146745.1 Allosphingosinicella sp.
CGAAGTGACCGAGGCGAGGTTGCCGGCGCCGTCGGCGGCGGCCATGTGGGAGGTGGACGGCACTTCCATCGCGGCCGCCGCCGTCACCCTGGGGGCTCCGGGCGGAGTGCCGGCGACGGCCTTGTCGATCGCCCGGTCCGGCGAGATCAGCCGCGAGCGGGACGCGAGATAGGCCGCATTCATCATGCCGGCTACCGGCACAGAGACGAACTCCGGATCGGCGACATAGGCTTCGCGGTCGGCGAAGGCGAGGCGCATCGAATTGCCGATCAGGTGCCAGGCGACCGGATCGTCCTTGCCGAGCGCTCGCAGGTCGAAGCGCTCGAGCTGCTTCAGGGTCGCATAGACCGTGGTCGCGCCCGACGAGGGCGGCCCCATCCCGCAGATCCGGTAGCCGCGATAGGGCGCGCAGACCGGCGGCCGCTCCTTGGCCTCGTAGGCGGCGAGATCGCCCGCCACCATCGCCGAGGGGTTGCGCGGGGCGCCGCGGACGGTTCGGACGAGCGCCTCCGCCGCCGGGCCGACGTAGAAATAGTCCGGCCCCCGCGCCGCCACCCGTTCGAGCAGTTGCGCCAGCTCCGGGTTGCGCAGGACCGTTCCGACCGCCTTGGGCTCCCCGTCCGGTCCGAAGAGGTAGCCGCGCCCCCACTCGCTCATCCCGGCCAGGGCGCGGTTGTTGGCGATCGCATTGCGCATCCGAGGAGTCAGAGCGAAGCCGTCGCGGGCGAGCCGGATCGCGGGCTCGAACAATTTCGCCCAGGGCAGCCTGCCGTGGCGCCCGTGGGCGAGCGCCATCAGCCGGATGTTGCCGGGCACTCCGACGCTCTTTCCCCCCGGTATCGCCTGGCGATAGGGCAGCGGCTTCCCGTCAGGGCCGAAGAACCATCTGGGGGAGGCGGCGTCCGGCGCCTTTTCCCGCCCGTCATAGGTGAAGGCCCCCCCGAGCTTCGAATCGTGATAGACGAAGAAGCCGCCGCCGCCGATGCCGGACGATTGCGGCTCGACCACGGTCAGGGCGATCTGGATGGCGATGGCCGTGTCGGCGGCGTTGCCGCCCTGGTTCAGGATCCAGCGCCCAGCTTCGGCGGCTCGCGGATCGGCGGCCGAGACCATTCCGCGCACCTGCGTCTCGCCGCCCGGGGCCGGGCCGGAAGCGGTCGCGCAGGACGCGAGAAGCAGTAGAAACGGGAGAAAGAGCCGGCTGAGCATCGGCGGCGACACTAGTCCCCTTCGCCCGCGCCGCAAGCGCTAAGACGCCCCGACCGCGTCGGCCAGGGTGGCGAAGCCGTCACGGCTGAGCAGCGACCTGAGCTCGCCGGCGATCGCCCGGGCCACGCCCGGCCCCTGGTAGACGAGCGCCGTATAGACCTGGACCAGGCTGGCGCCGGCCCGGATCCGGTCATAGGCGTCCACCCCGTTCTCGATCCCGCCCACCGCGATCAGCGGCATGGCGCCCCCGGTCGCGGTTCGGAAATCCTTGAGCCGCTGGAGGGCGAGCGCCTTGAGCGGCGCCCCGGAAAGGCCGCCGACCTCGCATTTGAGCTTCGAGCGCAATTCCGGCCGCGACACCGTCGTGTTGGCGACGATCAGCGCCTCCACGCTCGAGTCCATCGCGGCGCGGGCGATGCCGTCGATCTCGTCCGCCGCCAGGTCCGGCGCGACCTTGAGGAAGATCGGCATCGAGCCGCTCCGCGCCTCGCCGACCGAAGCGAGCAACTCCGCCAGAGCGCCGCCATCCTGCAGCGCGCGCAGGCCCGGCGTGTTGGGCGAGGAGATGTTGACGGTGATATAATCGGCCAGCGGGGCCATCTCGCGAGTTCCGGCCGCGTAGTCGGCGATCCAATCGCCGCTGTCCTTGTTCGCCCCGACATTGATCCCGACGATGCCCCGCCCCCGGCCCGCAAGCCGCGTCCTGGCCGCTTCGAAGCCGCCATTGTTGAAGCCCATGCGGTTGATCACCGCGCGGTCCTGCGCCAGCCGGAACAGCCGCGGCCGCGCATTGCCCGCCTGGGGCCGCGGAGTCACCGTCCCGACCTCGACGAAGCCGAACCCGAACCCGAGCATCTGGCCGTGAACCTCGGCATCCTTGTCGAAGCCGGCGGCAAGCCCGACCGGATTGGGAAAGTCGATCCCGGCGACCCGGACCGCGAGGCGCGGATCCTCCTTCGCCGGCTCCCCGGGCGGAACCGCCCTCAGCGCCCGGATCGTCAGCCGATGCGCCCGCTCCGCGTCGAGCGCGAAGACCAAGGGCCGGACCAGGGGATAGAGCGCCATGGGACGGGCTATGGCAGCCCGGCCCTCCTTCGTCACCCCAGCGAAGGCTGGGGGCCCATGCTGAGTCAGCTTGGATGCCAGCCTTCGCTGGCATGACGGGTTGATTTCTCCCGCCTCCCCCGCCACATGCAAATCGGAATGAATTGGTCCGATTAGAATATGCGTCTCACCTCTCTCGCCGATTATGCCGTGGTCGTCATGGCCGCCGCCGCCCGCCATCCGGCGGGGGCGTCCTTGTCCGCGGGCCTTCTCGCGGAGGAGACCGGCGTTCCGCTGCCCACCGCCCAGAAGGTGATGGGGCGCCTCGCCGCGTCCGGCCTGCTGGTCTCCGCGCGCGGCGCCGGCGGCGGCTTCCGCCTCGCCCGCGCCGCCGGCGGGATCAGCCTCGCCGACATTATCGAGGCCGTCGAAGGGCCGATCGCGATGACCAATTGCATCACCGGCTCGATCCACGATTGCGCGCTCGAGGGAAGCTGCCGGGTCAAGCCCCACCTCAACGCCGCCAACGACGCGGTTCGAGGCGCGCTGGCCGCGGTGTCGTTGTCGCAGCTGTCCCAGCCCCCCGTTCGGCCCGAGCTTGTCGAAGGCCTCTCCTTCTCTTCGCCGAAAGGGGAGGGCTTCGACAGGCTCAGCCCGGACGGTGCCGGACCCGAGGCCAGTTCACGATGACCGACATCCGCAACCGCGAAGCCCAGGAGGCGGTCGACCGCGCCTCGAACTACGAATGGGGCTTCAGCTCCGACATCGAGCAGGATTTCGCGCCCAAGGGCCTCAACGAGGACACGGTCCGCTTCATCTCGGCCAAGAAGAACGAGCCGGAATGGATGCTCGAATGGCGGCTCAAGGCCTATCGCGCCTGGCTGACCATGGAGGAGGTGACCTGGGCCAAGCTCGACATCCCGCCCATCGATTTCCAGGACGCATATTATTACGCCGAGCCCAAGGCCAAGCCGAAGCTCGGCAGCCTGGACGAGGTCGATCCCGAAATCCTGCGCGTCTACGAAAAGCTCGGCATCCCGATCGAGGAGCAGAAAGTGCTCGCCGGCGTCGAAGGCGCGCGCCGCGTGGCGGTGGACGCCGTTTTCGACAGCGTCTCCGTCGCCACCACCTTCCGCAAGGAGCTGGAGGCCGCGGGCGTCATCTTCCGGTCGATCAGCGAAGCGATTCGCGAATATCCGGATCTGATCCGCAAACATCTCGGCTCCGTCGTCCCCCAGCGCGACAATTATTTCGCCTGCCTCAACGCCGCGGTCTTCTCGGACGGCACCTTCGTCTACATCCCCGAAGGCGTCCGCTGCCCGATGGAGCTCAGCACCTATTTCCGCATCAACGCGGAAAATACCGGCCAGTTCGAGCGCACGCTCATCGTCGCGGACAAGGGCAGCTACGTCTCCTACCTCGAAGGCTGCACCGCCCC
>JASLBD010000056.1 GCA_030146745.1 Allosphingosinicella sp.
TCGGCGCTCTGACCTCGGCCGACGTCGTCAACGGCGGGGAAGGAGTCGACACGCTCATCCTCCAGGGTGCCTACGGCTCGCTGGTCCTGACGGCCAATATCACCCAGATCGAGAACATCTCCATCCTGGCGGGGAGCAACATCGTCTTCGGCGGGGCGAGCGGCAACCGCCACGATTACGCGCTCACCATCCACGACTCGAACTTCGCCGCCGGAGTCCAGGCCCGGATCAACGGCGCCGCCCTGCTCGCGGGGGAGGACTTCACCTTCGACGGTTCGGCGGAGACGGACGCGCTCTTCGTCGTCTACGGCGGCAAGGGGACGGACACCCTGACCGGCGGCCTCGGCAACGACATCTTCTTCTACGCCGAGGAAAGGTTCGCGTCCGGGGACACGGTGAACGGCGGCGCCGGCTATGACGGCATGTTCCTGAGGGGCAACTACACGATCGACTTCAACGCCCCCGGCTACACCGGCCTCTTCACCAACATCGAGAACCTCACCCTGACCTCGGCGACCGACGAGCGCTATGCGAGGGGCGGCGGCACGGAGTTCGACTACAACCTCACCCTGTCCGACGCGATCGTGAATCCGGGGCAGGTTCTGACGGTGTCGGGCGCCCTGCTGATGGCCACGGAGACGATGGTGCTCGACGCGAGCGCGGAGACGGACGGGCTGCTGAGGCTGTTCGGCGGCAAGGCCTCGGACACTCTGAAGGGCGGAGCTCTGAACGACCTCATCCACGGCAATCTCGGCGCCGACACGCTGGCGGGCAACGGCGGCGCGGATGCCTTCCGCTACCAGAACGTCGCGGAATCGAACTCGGGATCGATGGACCATATCCTCGACTTCACGCCGGGCACCGACAGGATCGGGCTCGACCGGATCGACGCCGACAGCCTCACCGCCGGCAACCAGGGGTTCGACTGGATCGGCTCGAACGCGTTCAGCGGCAGTGCCGGCGAGCTTCGCGCATATGAGCAGGGCGGCACCTGGTTCGTCGAGGGCGACGTGAACGGCGACGGCAGCGCCGACCTCGTCATCGCCCTGACGTTGCAGGGGCCGACGCCCCTCGAGGCCGGGGACTTCATCCTCTGACCGCCATCCCGGCGGAAGCCGGGATCCATGAAGCGACGGGCGAGAACCTGTCTCGCCGTCTTCACGGATCCCGGGTCCGCCAGGGATGACGGCAGGGCCTGCCTTGCTCCGGGACAGGGCGGAAGCTCCTATCTGCAAATAAGATTTGCTTATGTTCCAAACGCGTCGGCAGGGGGCTGTGCGGCCCGCGCGCCGCGCGCGACCGCTTGCATCAAACTAAGTGATTGTATGTCAGCAACAATAGACCGTGGAGCTCACCGGGCCTTGGGGAGGCTCCGATGAGCGTCGTCGCCGTGCAGCGTCCGGCCCGATCCGATTTGCTGTTTTTGAACCGATCCGGCTGCGCCGGGCGAGGAGCATAGACGATGACCACCGGCACCGAAGGCAATGACAATCTCACCAACGACCCGGCCGTCGACCCGGAGACGATCGACGCCCTCGGCGGCGACGACGTCATCACCGTCAACCGGCCGAACTCCTCGTTCGAGAATTTCGAACGTCTGGTCACGGTGAACGGAGGGGCAGGCTTCGACACGCTGATCGTCAACGCCAACAATTATCTCTCCGCTTCCGGCTCCGGCTTCGACGGCATGCTGCGCGTGCGTGAAGGCAGCGGCATCGGCTGGACCGTCTCCTGGTCGTCGATCGAGCGGCTCGAGATCAATGCCGGCCGATTCTTCAGCTCCGATCTGACGCTGGGCGATGAAATCGACATCGTCCGCCTCGACGCGGGCTTCGGCGGCACGATCTATACCACCGGCGGCAATGACGAAGTCTACATCTCCGGCTCGAGCGGCGGAACGCGGGTCCGCGCCGACGTCGGCGCCGGCGACGACATCGTCGACCTCACCGGGATGACCTCGGGAAGCGGCGTGCCCCACGAGGGTTTCGGCGGCGAGGGTGACGACGTGCTGCGCGGCAGCGGATATTCCGACGTGCTCGACGGCGGGATGGGCAACGACTTCCTCTATCTGCATCAAGCCCCCTCCTCTCCAGATAATCCGATCCTCGACACCGCTCTCGGCGGAGCGGGCAACGACAATATCTTCTTCGGTGCGACCCTCACCGGATTTGACGTCGTCACCGGCGGCGAGGGCACAGATACCCTGGTCGTCCAGGGCGATTATGTCGGCGGCCTGACCTTGTCGGCCAAGGTCACCGAGATCGAGAACGTCTCGATCCTGGGGGGCGACAACATCGTCCTCGGCGAGCCCGGCTCCAGCCGCTACGATTACGTGGTCACCGTCAACGACGCCAATTTCGCCGCCGGCGTCCAGGCGCGGATCAACGGCGCCGCTTTGCTCGCGGGCGAGGACTTCACCTTCGACGGCTCGGCGGAGACCGACGCACAGTTCGTCGTCTACGGCGGCAAGGGCACCGACACCCTGACCGGAGGCCTCGGCAACGACATCTTCTTCTATGCCGAGGAGAGGTTCGCGAGCGGCGACACGGTGAACGGCGGTGCCGGCTATGACGGCATGTTCCTTCGCGGCAACTACACGATCGACTTCAACGCTCCGGGCTATACGGGCCTCTTCACCAACATCGAGAACCTCACCCTGACCTCGGCGACCGACGAACGCTATGCGAGGGGCGGCGGCACCGAGTTCGACTATAATCTCACCCTCTCCGACGCGATCGTGAACGCCGGGCAGACCCTCACCGTGTCGGGCGCCCTGCTGATGG
>JASLBD010000201.1 GCA_030146745.1 Allosphingosinicella sp.
CCCGACGGTCGGGCGCGCCCTGGGCAGGTAGCGGTCGCGGATGAAGTCGCGCAGCCGGGTCACCGCAGGCCGGATCCTCGTGGAGATCGATTTGGCATAGGCGGCCCTCAGCCGCGCCCGGTCCGCCTCCGGCACCTCAGCCGGGAAATTGGCGACGGGGCGGTAGAAGCTGCTTCCTTCGACGCCTTCCGCCAGCACCGCGTCGAGCTGCTCGACGACATTGGCCATGACCAGCCTCGGCTGAACCACGCCCGCCGCCAGGCCCTGCTCCATCCGGGCGATGGCGGTGTCGGTCAGGCGGACGAAATCGTCGACCCGGGCGAGGCCGTTCTCATAATCCTCGACGGTCTTGTAGGGCGCGATGCCCTGGCCGGAGCTCAGTTCCGCGAAGAAGGTGTGGAAGCCGTTGAAATGATCGACCGGCCGCACGACGGTGACGGCGAAGATCCCGCCCTCCAGCCCGCGCAGGTCCATGGACCGCTGCCATTTGAAGACGTCGTAGGCGACCCGCTCGTCGGCGCTGAGCCCATTCCGGTCGATCGCCGCCAGAGCCGCCAGGTCCGCCCGGGCGGCCTCGCGCTCCGCCTCGTAATAGGCGTCGCTGAAGAAGTCGCCGAGCCGGTCGGCGTAGCGCAGGTCACCCCGCGCGGTCGCCTGGATCGGGTTTCGGCGAAGGCTCGCGTCGTCGCTTTGGCGGAAGAGTGCGGCGAGGGCCTGGGAGGCCGTCGCCCGCGGCGCTTCGGCGGAAGCCGCCGGAGTCGGTTCGGGAGGCGTGGACGCCGCGCATCCCGCGAGCAGCCCGGCCGTCAGGCAGGCGATCAGGGTCGGTCTTCTCATGGCATTCTCTCCGCCTCAACCGGCCCTGGTTGCCGCAATCCAGTCGTCGATCTTCTTCTCCAGCACCGCCATCGGCAGCGATCCGGTCATCAGCACCTGGGCGTGGAACGCGCGCGGGTCGAACCGGTCGCCGAGCGCGGCCTCCGCCTTCGTCCGCAGCCGCTGGATGGTGAGCGCTCCGACCTTGTAGGCCAGCGCCTGGCCGGGGATCGCGATATAGCGCTCGACCTCGGCGACGACCTCGGTCCGGCTCATCCCGCTGTTGGCCAGCATATAGTCGATCGCCTGCTCGCGGCTCCAGCCCTTGGCATGGATGCCGGTATCGACGACGAGGCGCATGGCGCGAAGCATCTCGTCGTTCAAACCGCCGAAACGCTGGTAGGGATCGGTCTCGAGGCCGAGCTCGTCCCACAGGGTTTCGGCGTAGAGTGCCCAGCCCTCCACGTAAGCGGTGTTGCCGCCGAAGCGCATGAAGGCGGGGAGCGCCTCATTCTCCTGGGCGAGGCTGATCTGGAAATGGTGCCCGGGGGCGCCTTCGTGCAGGTAGAGCGTCTCCATGCCCCAGAGCCGGCGCGAGGGCAGGTCGTAGGCGTTGTAATAGAAGATGCCGGGGCGCGAGCCGTCCGGAGTGCCCTGCTGATAGGAGCCGCCGGCCTCGGTCTTCTCGCGGAACGGCTCGACCGGGCGGATCTCGAGCGGGCTCTTCGGCAGAGTCGAAAATTGCTCCCCGATTCGGGCGTCGACCCGGCGGGCGATGGCTTCATAGCCCTCGCGCAGAGCTTCCCTGGTGGCGGGGGCGAATTCGGGGCCGGTGCGCAGATATTCGAAGAATTGCGGGAGCGTGCCCTTGAAACCGGTGCGCGCCTTGACCGCCTCCATCTCGGACTTGATCCGGGCGACCTCGCGCAGGCCGGTCTCGTGGATCTCGTCTGCGGTGAGCGGCAGGGTCGTCGTGCTCTCGATCTGCCGCTGGTAGACCTTGGCGCCGCCCTTCATGTGGACGAGCCCGACCCCTTCGCGCGCTCCGGGCAGATATTCGGAGCGAAGGAAGTCGCGGACTCGGCGGTGGACCGGATTGATCTCGGCCTCGATCGACGCCCGGTACGCCGCCGTCAGGCGCGCCTTGTCGGCTTCCGAAAATGTGGTCGGGAGGTTGCGGATCGGCCCGTAAAATGGCGATTCCTCGACTTTCTGGGCGAGCAGCAGATCGAGCTGCTCGATCACGTTGCGGGTCGTCAGCTTCGTCTCGAACACGCCGGAGGCGATGCCTTCCCGCAAGCGGCCGATGGCGCGGTCGTGATAGGCGACATAGCCTTTGTGCCGCTTCAGATTGTTCTCATAGTCGGCGACCGTCTTGAACGGCGCGGCGCCTTCGCCCGAGGCGAAGGCGGGATAGAAGGTGTGGAAGCCGGAGAAATGATTGATCGGCCGGACCACGCCCAGCGCCAGCATGTCTGGCTCGAGATTCTTGAGCGAATCCAGCGTCTGCCATTCGAAGACGTCGTAGGCGATCCGGTCGGTGGCGCTCAGCTTGGAACGGTCGATGGCGCGCAAGGCGGCGAGATCGGCCTGCGACGCGGCGCGCTCGGTCGCGAAATATTCGTCGGTGATGAAGTCCCCGAGCCGGTCGGCGTAGCGCAGGTCGCCGCGGAAGATCGCGCCGATCGGGTTGCGCTTCAGGCTGCCTTCGTCGCTCTCGTGGAAAAGCCGCTTCAGCCTTTCGCCTTCGCTTGCCGGCGCGGCGGCGAGGGCGGGTTCGGGCTGAGCCGCGGTTCCGGCGCAAGCGGAAAGTGCGGCGAGCGAAACCGCGGCGAGGAGGAGCGTCGATCTGTGCATGGACCCTTGCTTAGCGGGCGGCGGAGAGAGGGGGAAGCGTGCCTGTCCTCAAGATGCGCCGGCCGGCTTCACCCCGTGCGTGGCGTACCAGCCCCAGGGGCGCTCGCGATACCATTTGGTGATCACATATTTGATCCCGGCATCGACCGGGCAGCCGGTGTGGAGCGAGAAGGTGTTGGGCTCGCCAAATTGGTCGAGATTGTTCCACAGGAGGAGGTTGCCTGCGCGCGGGGTGACCCGGACCTTGGCGTTCGGAAAGGCGGTCTGCCCGCCGGCCTCGGGCTCGTTGAGGAAGATCATCGCCGTCCAGGTCCGCTGGCCGCCCTGGCGCTCCATCTCCGGCCAGTAGGGCTGGCTGGTGTAGAAGAAATCGTGGTGCGGCTTGAACTGCTGGCCGACCGCGTAACGCTGGCCCTGGATGGTCTCGCCATGGGTCGGGTCGATCCCGGTCAGGCGGTTGATCTTCGCCTCGACCATCTGGTTGGCCCTGTCCTCGAGGCGCAGGTTGCAGCTTTCGCTGGTGCGGAAATCCGGGTCGTCGGTCGGGGCGAGCAGGCCGGAAGGGACCCGGTCCTTGTCGATCAGCTCGATGACGTCGGCGCATTCCTTGTGCGACAGGAAGTCGCGGACGACGAAGATGTCGAGGCCCTGGGCCGGGAGCTTGAACGCGTTGGGCGTCTTCATCAGCCGGTCGCGAACGAACGTTCCGATCTGTATCCGGTAGAGGGCTCCAGGATCGCCCATCGTGCGCGGCCGAGTGCTCATTGGATCGCCTTTCCCCGAACCATGACATAATCCACTTGCTCCAGCGCCCTCACGTCGCGCAAGGGGTCGCCGCTCACCGCGATGAGGTCGGCGGAGTAGCCGGGCGCGATCCGGCCGACCTCCCTCTCCATGCCGAGCAATCTCGCGGCTCCGGTGGTCGCCGAGGCGATCGCCTCGGCCGGGCTCATTCCGGCGAGCTCGACCAGAAGCGCCAGCTCCTGGGCGTTGCGGCCATGCTCGAAGACGGCGGCGTCGGTGCCGAACACCACCGGCACCCCCGCCGCCCGGGCGGCACGCGCCGCCTTGCCGACCTCGCTCAGGGTTTCCCGGATCTTGGTTTCGACGACCGGTGTGTAGATGTTCTTGCCGAGCCGCTCGCGGATTCCGGTGAAGGCCATCAGGGTCGGGACGAGACTCGAGCCGGCGGCCTTCATCGCGGCGATGGCTCTCGCGTCGGCGAAGGTGCCGTGCTCGATCGAATCGACCCCGGCCCGAGCCGCGGCCTCGATCCCGCGGGCGCTGTGGGCGTGGGCGGCGACCTTGAGTCCAAGCGCGTGGGCGGTGTCGACGATCGCCTTCATCTCCGGATCGGTGAAATGCTGGCCGAGCCCGCGCCCCTGCTGGGAGAGGACTCCGCCGGTGGCGGTGATCTTGATGATGTCGGCGCCCGCGCGGGAGAATTCGCGGACCCGGGCGGCGCATTGCTCCGGCCCGGTGCAGGTATTGTCGACGCCGAGGGCGCGGATCACCTCCGGGCGGAAGCCGGAAACGTCGCCATGGCCGCCGATGATCGAGATTGCCGGCCCGGAGGCAAGGATCCGCGGACCCGGGATCACGCCTTCGGCGGTGGCGCGGCGCAGCGCGAAGCCGACCAGCGGCGGCGAGCCGAGGTCGCGCACCGTGGTGAAGCCGGCCAGAGCGGTGATCCGCGCATTCTTGGCTCCGATCAGGGTCGCCCATTCGTTGGGTTCGACCGCTTCGTCCCGGAAGTCGCCGCCGGGATCGCCGGAGAGATGGACGTGCATGTCGATGAGGCCGGGCATCACGGTCTTGCCGGACAGGTCGACGAGCCGGGCGCCGGCGGGCGGCGGCGTCAGTCCGGCGGCGACGGCGGTGATTCGGCCGTCGGTGATGGTGATGGTCGCGGGGCCGGAGGCGGGCCTGGAGGCGTCCGTGACGAGACGGCCGGCATGGACGACCAAAGTCTCCGCGGCGGCGGGCGCGGCGGCCACAAGGCTTAGGCAGGCTAGCAACCGGAAGCGCATCGGGAATCCCTTCGCGAGAGGCGCCTTACTGCTTTGCCGCCAGGGCGTTGACAAGCAAAAAGCCCGGAACGCTCGCGCGCGCCGGGCCCTTTGTTTTGCCTCCGGCGGAGTCGGCCGTCGCGACATGCCCCGCATGTCGCTTGGGCGTCTTACCAGAAGAAGTCGTGGATGACGTCGAGCACCTCGCCGGTGTAGGTGTCGACCAGGACCACGTCGTTGTAATAGCGCACCCACTGGGTCCCGTAGGGGGCGTGCGGCAGGCGGTACTGATAGGGATCGTTCAGCCAGTAGCGGTTCGAGAAGAACAGCGAATCGAGGACGACTCCGATCGACAGGCGATTGTACCGGTAGTTGCGATAGGGCGAGTAATAGGCGCCCGAGCGGAACAGGTTCCGGTTCGAATAGCGGTAGCGCTGCCAGTCGTAGCGGCTGTCGTTGCGCCAGCTGCGGTTCCAGCTGCTGCGGCGGTGGTCGCGGCGGTCGCCGTAGCGGTCGCCCCGGCGGTCGCGATCCCAACTCCCCCGGCCGTCGCGGTCACGGTTCCAGTCGCGGCGGTCGCCGCGCTGGCGGATTCCGTAATCTTCGCGAAGGCCCCGCTCGACGCGGCGCTGGTTGCGCAGCCCCTCGCGGGCGTAATTGCCGCCGATCGACTCGTCGATGCTCTGGCGGTTGGCCGCGCGGGTCTCCTGCACGCGCTGGCGATAGGCCTCGCGGTTGGAATCGTTGCGGCCGCCGCCCCAGCGCTCGCCGCGCTGGCTCTCGCCGCCGCCGCGCCGGCCGGACCAGCTCTGGGCCTGCTGCTGCTGCTGCCGCTGCACGGGCGCGACCCGCTCCTGGCGCTGGACACGCACCTCCTGGCGGGTCTCCTGGCGCTCCTGGCGAACCTCCTGCCGCTGCTCGCGGCGCTCGGAGCGCGCGGCGTTGCGCTCGCCCATCTGGCGATAGCGCTCCGCGTTCCGCTCGGCGCGAGCGGACCGGTTATCGGGCTCCTGGGCCTGAGCCGCGATCGGCATCGCCGCCGTGGCCGCCATCAAAATTCCAAATAGGGCTATACGCATCTGACACTCCTCTTGCCCGGCCGCCTTTTTCCGGCCCGCTCTACAGGACCATCTGTGCTCCACAAAGGATGAGCCGTTGCTGAACCGTAACCGTCCTCTGCGTTAATCAACGACGGTCGCGGCCCCCGGTGCGAAGCGCCGGGACCTGCCGCGCCGCGTCGGCGGGGTCGATGTCCGGCGGCGGCGCGGCCGAGATTTGGCCCTCGCCGCGCCGCATCCCGCCGGCGCGGCGGACCGCCTCGCGGATCCGGGGATAGGTGCCGCA
>JASLBD010000080.1 GCA_030146745.1 Allosphingosinicella sp.
TGGTGGTCCGCCGCGGCTACGAGCTGGGGCCCGTGCTTGCGCCGCTCGTGGGGCGGCTTATGAAAGCGGTTAACGGATGATTTGCCTCCCCATCGATGATGGGGTGGGGGACCAGGCGAAGCCTGGTGGCGGGGTAAAGGCGCAGGCTTCTGCCAATTACCCCTCCACCACCCTTTGGGTGGTCCCACTCCCAATGGCGTTCGCATGGGGAGGCGGAGCTTACGCAACCACCGCCCGATCCGTCACCGGCAGCCGCGCCTGGAGGCCGGGCGGCAGGGGCCGCACGACCGAGCGGCGGACTGCGTGCCAGAAAGCGGAGAGCAGCAGCAGCCCGGAGCCGATCACGAAGGCGGCGAGCGCGATGTTCAGCTCCACCGCTCCGAACTCGCGGAACAGGCTGATCAGGGCGAACAGCACGTAGGCGAGCGCCGAGACGAGCAAGGCGCGCCGGTCGATCGCCAGGGCGGTGAGGCCGAGAAGCACGTAGACGCCGAGCACGACCAGGGCCTCGCCGATCGTGGCGTCGCCGTCGGTGAGGCCGAGAAGCGAGAAGATCGGGTGGACGATCAAAGGCGCCGACAGCAGATGGAGCCAGAAGGCGACGTCGGAGCGCCGGGTCTCGCGCGCCCGGTCGGACGAATCCCACCACATGGCGAAGAGGAAGACGCCGAGGCCGAGGACGAGGGCGCTCGCCAGCATGACATTCTCGAGCTCGGGCACGGCGCCGACCGCCGAGGCGATCAGGGCCATGGCCACTCCGACGACGGTCGCCGCCCCCGCCGCGACGGTGATCGGAACCCGGAACCGGCGCCAGTGCAGCCAGGTCGCTCCGGCGGCGACCGCCGCGGCGGCGGCGACGGCGAGGGCGATGGCGCGCTCGTTATCCTGGAAAGTCGCCTCGCCGACGGCGAGGACGAAGGTCGCGAAGGCGGTCAGAAGCACTCCGCCGGTGAAGGCGAGGAGCAGGATGATGCTCGGCAGCGCCATCCGGCGCTTGCGGGTGAAGAATTCGGCGAGGCCCCAGGCGGTGGCGGCGACGAACAGGCCGGCGAAGGGCGAAGGACCGTCCACGTCGATCTTCGGGCCGATCGCCTGGCCGATCCAGCCGACCGCGAACAGCAGGATCGCCGCGGCGATCCCGACGAAGATGTCGTTGAAGCCGGTGATGAGCCGGAAATGCTCCTCGTCGACCGCGGCTCCGCCGCTTCGGGCCGCCACGTAGTTGCGAAAGCCCGAGGCGGCGTCCGGGCTCAACGCCCCCGCCGCGACCGCCGCTTCCAGATCGCTGTCGCTATACATTTGTTTTCCTCCCTGAACGGGCGGCGTATAGCATACGTGTATTAGTGCTGCAAGACAGCAATACTCCCGCCCGTAACAGGGAGGAGCTAATCCCCCTGCAGCACCTTCATGATCAGCATCGCCTGGTCGGCGCCGGACCGCGGGACGATCTCGAGGGTGCGGTCGGTGATCCTGTCCCAGTTGGCGGCCACCTCCTCGACCGTGCGGCGGCCTTCGGAAAGAGCGAAGCCGGGGGTGAGGGTGACGTAGGCGGCCTGGACCACTCCGCCGCCGGCGCCGACGATCGCGCCCGACGGCGCTTCCTCCGAGACGAGGTAGAGCGCGGCGGGGACGACATTGTCCGGGTTGAACAGTGCCAGCAGCTCGGGCGGGAAGATGTCCTCCGTCATCCTCGTCGCCGCGGTGGGCGCGATCGTGTTGACCCGGATATCGTATTTCGCGCCTTCGAGATGGAGCGTCCTGGCGAAGCCGGCGAGGCCCAATTTGGCGGCGCCGTAATTGGCCTGGCCGAAATTGCCGTAGAGGCCGGTCGAGCTCGAGGTCATCAGGATCCGGCCATAGGCCTGCCCGCGCATCGTCTCCCACACCGCCTTGGTGCAGATGGCCGAGCCGATCAGGTGGACTTCGACGACCGCCCGGAAATCTTCGACGCTCATCTTGGCGAAGCTTTTGTCGCGCAGGATTCCGGCATTGTTGATCAGGATATGGACCCCGCCCCACCGCGACTTGGCCTCGGCGACCATCGCCTCGACCTGCTCCGGATCCGTCACGCTGGCGCCGTTCGCCATCGCCTCGCCGCCCGCCGCCTCGATCTCCTCGACCACCTTCAGCGCGGCATCGGAGCTGCCCGAGCCGTCGCGGGCGCCGCCGAGGTCGTTCACCACCACCCTGGCCCCGCGCCGGGCGAGCTCGAGCGCATAGGCTCGGCCGAGGCCGCCGCCGGCGCCGGTGACCATGGCGACTCGGCCTTGGAAGCTGATGGTCATCGGATTTCTATCCTCCCGCTAAGCTGAAGCGGAAGGCTCATGGCAGATCGGGACGGGCAAGGACAATGGGGGCGCCGACGGGCGGCGCCCCCTCGCCGCTCCTAGCGGGCGCGGCCGCGCTCGTAGGTCTGGGTGCAGCGGTCGGTGACGGTGCGGGTGCAGGGCGGCAGCGGGCCGGCGGCGGTCGGCGTCGGCGGCGCCACGGTCGGGTACGGGGTGCCGGCCGGGACCGTGCGCGCGGGCTGGTTGTAGCCGGCGGGGGCCTCGGCGGGAGCCGAGATGACCGGGATTCCGCGGGCGTCCGTCTCGGGCGAGGTGTTGCCCGGAGCGACCGTCTGGCCCGTCGTCGTGGTCGTGGTAGTCGTGGTGGTTTCTTCCGTCGTCTGAGCGACGGCGGCGCCGCCGAGCATGAGCGCGGCAGCCATCATGATGAGCTTCATTTCGAGTCTCCTCCAGGGGTTGGCGGCCGCATCGAACGCGGCGGCACCCCTCTAAACGAGGCCGAAACGATTTTTCTCCGTGACGGGCGGGAAGCGCCGGGAGGCGAGATCCGTCATCCTGAACTTGCTTTCAGGATCCAGTTCTCCGCCTCCTCGGCGCATGACCCTCCGGCCCTGAAACGAGTTCAGGGTGGCGGCTGGTGCGAAAGCCCGAGTCCTAGCGGCGCACGCCCCGTTCGTAGGCCTGGATGCAGCCGTCGGTGACCGTCTTAGAGCAGCGCGGCGGCGTGCCGCCGGCCGTGGTGCTGGTGGTTGAAGCGCCGGCGGGACAGGGCGGATAGCCCGTCGTGCCGGCATTGAAGCCGGCCGGGGTGCAGGCCTGGCCCTCGGGATCGGTGCCCTGCTGGGTGACTCCGCGCGGGCCGCTGGCCTGGGAGACATCGTCGACCGTGTTGCCGGATTGCGCCACGGCGGCGCTGCCGAGGGTCAACGCCGCGGCGAAAAGGATGATCTTCATGTAATGGGTCCTCCTTGGACAAGCGGCCGCGCCTACTCCGGCGGCCCGAACCCTACAAACGAGGGCGAAACGATTTTTCTCCAGCGAAACGTCCACAAGCGGGACAGCCGCGCTCGGCCCGTCTCGCCATTGCGCCGCTTTACCCTTATGAAAGGCGCTTCAAGTAGATGCGGGTGTCATGAGCGACAAAAGCGACAGGACGGACGAGGAAGGCGCAGCGCTGCCGAGCCGGCGCGTCGTGCTGGCGCTGGGCGCCGCCGCGGCCTCGACCGTGGTGACGATCCGCCCCGCGCTGGCGCAGACGGCCGGCTCCGTTCTCAACTGCGAAATACCGGTTCCGGCGCCGCAGGCAGGCTCCGGCCAGTTCATCGCCGCCGACGGCAGCCTCGTCCCGGCCGGCACCCCCGGCGCCTATCCGCCGCTCGCCCGGCCGCTCAAGGGCGAGGAGGTCAAGGCGATGCTGAACGGCGGCCGGGCCCCGGCCGGAGTCGACAGCGAAGCCGCCCAGGCCTACGCCAACTATATTCGCCGTCTGCAGGCGGGGATGAGCGGCTTCACCTGCTACGCCTCGCTGCAGATGCCGCGCTGAGCCGCGGAGCGGCCTGAATGGCCGCGTCCCTCTACGCCGCCGATCCGCCCGAAGCGGTGCGCAATGTCGAGATCGAGGGTCTCACCCTCCTGTTCCACCGCAAGTCCGGCCTCACCCACTTCCTCGCCCCGCCCGCCCCGCAGATCCTCGCCGCGCTCGCGCACGGGCCGGCAAGCGCGGCGGACATAGCGGCGCGAATAGGCGAGGCTTTCGAGATCGAATCCGAAGATCCCGCCGCCGCGATCGCCGCGCGGCTCGCCGAGCTCGAAGCCGCGGGCCTCGTCTGGCGGACATGAGGCACGTCTTGAGGCTTCAGGTCGGGCCGGTTTCCTTCCGGATCGGCTCCGAGTGGCGCCAGCCGGTCGCGCAGCTGCGGCGG
>JASLBD010000092.1 GCA_030146745.1 Allosphingosinicella sp.
CGGGGATGCCGTATTCGTCGTAGGTGTTGATCCACAGCGGCGCTGCGCCGGGGCCCGCGGTGGCGGTGATCGAGCCTTGGCGGTTGGAGTGGGGGAAGCGGGGCTGGTCGCGGAATATAACGGCTCGGGCACCCCGCTTCGCCGCTACGTCCACGGCGACAAGGACGACGATCCCCTCTTCTGGTACGAAGGCGCCGGGTTCGACCAGCCCCGCTTCCCCCACTCCAACCGCCAAGGCTCATCACCGCCACCGCGGGCCCCGGCGCAGCGCCGCTGTGGATCAACACCTACGACGAATACGGCATCCCCGGTGCGAACAACCAGGGCCGGTTCCAGTACACCGGCCAGGCGTGGCTGCCCGAACTGGGCATGTATTACTACAAGGCGCGGGTCTACTCCCCGACGCTGGGGCGGTTCCTGCAGACCGATCCGATCGGGTATGACGATCAGATCAATCTGTATGCGTATGTGAGCAATGATCCGGTAAATGGGATTGATCCAGACGGCCAGGAAAGCCACTGGGTGTTGCGAGCTTTAGTTCCAGGCCAAGTGGCATGGGACAACGCTGTGGATGCGGCGTCAAAGGGCGACTGGGGTTCGGCCGCGGTTCACGCGGCGACCATGGTTGCGGAACAGGTGATCACAGTAGCGACTCTTGGTCAGGGGGGAGTCGCAGCTCGAGGTAGCCGCGCTGCCGCAGCGCCCCTTGTGAAACGAGGAGGTGAAAATGCCGCCGCCGCCGCCGGAAGGCAGGCGCATAAGAAGTTGGCGGAAAGGGTTGCCCTAAAGCCAGGTTGGAGGGCAGAACCTAGGATGATGGGTGCTGATGGAAAAACCTACAAACCGGATGTTGTGACGCCGCGAGGGAGGGTTATGGAGCTGAAGCCCAATACTCCATCAGGGCGAGCCTCGGGAGCTCGCCAAACACGCAATTACAGTGCTCAATTGGGAGCGCCGGCTCGGACCATCACCTATCGACCGCCTCCCCCCCCGCCGCCGCCTAAGCCTTGGTGGAAGCTATGGTGATAACAAAAATACAGTTAGCATCGAAGATAGATAATGTCCTAGAAAAGTATCAGTTTTACAGACAAGAACTGGTTTGGAACAGGGACTACATTGACTTTGTGGACGTGGTTGATTTACAAATCAATAATTCCAAAAACATGTTTACAATTAATGTTGGGGTAGCTGATAAGTTTGTCACTCATGCTTGTTGGGGCTTGAACGACACAAATATGACAGAAGAGCCATCGTGTACGGTTCGAGCACGCTTAGGTGAATTGCTATACGGAAGAGACGTGTGGTGGAGCCTTTCGAATAGCCAGGACATTGAAAAAGCTTTAAGCGGCATTCACGATGTAGCGATCCCATTTTTCCAGATTAATCATGACATCGATTATATGATCGAATCCCTAGAAAGTAATCCAGCGACTAGACGTTATCCGCCCGGAGTTATTTACCTTGCACTGTTACATTGCCGGAAGGGAGAGAGTGACCGTTGCAAGGAAATGTTCAAGTCTATGAAACTGACCGGTGCCTGGAGCAAAAAGGCATACGACATTCTGGATGCTTTGCACTAAGATCTCCGGGGGCATGATGCTTAATTAGCTGAGGCGCTCGCGGCCCTGCACTGCTCGCGCGGGCCGCCAACGTGATGTAGTTGATTGCAACGGAAATCCTCGGACGAAGGATTGTCCCTGCTGTCAGCAGCCTCGAATGCTGATGCTAACTTATTTGGTAGCTTTTATGTGCTCCCCCTGATGGCCGGTTTGTTTCAGAGATTTCGATAGATAGAGTCGAATCCGATCAGGCTGAATCGGGATTCCGTTTTGTTCGGGTTTCTGATTCAACATGCTGGCTGGGATGGAGGTCAGCATGGATGGGCAAGCCTTATTCGGATGATCTGCGCGATCGGGTGGTATCGGCGATGGCGGCTGGAGGGACCTGCCGCGACGTCGGCGATACGTTCAATGTGGCTCCGAGCACGGCGGGCAATTGGTATCGCCTCTACCGGCGGACGAAGAGTTATTCGGCGCGTCCGATGGGCGGCGACCGGCGCTCGAAGCTGACCGGCGAGGCGGGCTGGATCGTCGAGCGCCTGGCGCAGGCCGGCGAGCTGACCCTGACCGAGGTTCGCGACGAGCTGGCCCAGCGCGGCGTCGACGTCAGTTACACGAGCGTCTGGCGGATGGTCAGGCGCCTCGGGCTGCGGCACAAAAAAAAGGACCCTCTTCGCCACTGAGCAGGACCGGCCGGACGTCGCTTTGGCTCGCGAGATCTGGCGTGCGGCGCAGCAGGGGCTCGACTTCGCCTCGCTGGTCTTCGTCGACGAGACCGGCACCACCACCAGCATGACCCGGACCTATGGCTGGGGGCCCAAAGGCAAGCCCGTCCTGGGCAAGGCGCCGCACGGCCACTGGATGGCCTCGACCTTCGTCGCCGGCCTCAGCCAGAACGGCATCCTGGCGCCGATGCTGATCGACACGGCCATGACCGGCGACATCTTCCGCCAGTGGCTGACCGAGCACCTCATCCCCGAAATGGCGCCGGGCAGCATCGTCGTCATGGACAATTTGCCCGCCCACAAGGTCGCGCAGGTGCGCCAATGCCTCGAGGCGGCCGGAATGGGGCTGCTCTACCTCCCCGCCTACAGCCCCGACCTCAACCCGATCGAGCAGGTCTTCGCCAAAGTGAAGGCGCTGCTGCGACGAGCCGCGCCCCGATCCTTCGACGCCATCTGCGAAGCCCTCAAAGCCATACTCGACCGGTTCAGCCCCGCCGAATGCTCGAACTACATCCGCCACTCCGGCTACGTGCAAACGTGATCGAATCTGACTCTAAATCTGCGCTGTCTCGTCATGCCGGACTTGATCCGGCATCCACCTTCCTTTCGTGCGGTGGCGCAAGAAGGTGGATCCCGGATCAAGTCCGGGATGACGATTCTAACCTGATGTCCGCCGCTCTAGCGAGGCGCCTTTGTGCCTTTGTGCGAACCGGAATTGCGGCCTTCGGCCGAGGCACGACGCTCGCCGTTACAATCCGGAGAAATAATTGTTCGCTAGTCGCCTGACGCCCTCGCGGAAGGTATCACCCCCGAAGTTCATCAGAAGGCCGAGCGACCGGCCCGAGAGTCGCAGATAGGTGAGCAGCTGCTTGGAATGGACCGGCGCCAGCCGCTCCACCGATTTGACTTCGATGAGGAGTTGCCCTTCCACCAGGAGATCGATGCGAAACCCTTCCCCGAGGATCAGCCCGTCGAACTCGATCACGATCGGCTTCTGCCGCTCGACGGCTAGGCCAGCCCGAAGCAGGCTCGCCGCCATCACCGCTTCATAGACCGACTCGAGGAGACCCGGCCCGAGGCCCTTGTGAACTCTCAGCCCGCAATCCACCGCTATTCGCGCAAGGTCCTCCACATCCCGCATCGGACAGCTTCTCGGCTATGTCGGCTGGGATGCAAAATGTAGATTGGTTCGCACAAAGGCACGAAGGCACAAAGGGTCCGCGAAGCGGCTTGTCCCGCGGTCAATTCGAACAGGCTGCAACGTCAGCGTTAGCGAAGGCCCTTCGTGCCTTCGTGCCTTTGTGCGAACCAAAATTGCGGCCTTCGGCCGCGGCACGGCGATCGACGCTTGACCCGAATTGCGAGGATGGATTGCTTCGTCGGTCCGCTGCTCTCAAGGAAGGGAAATGAACGAGACGATCCTGCGGTTCGGTTATCCGGCGACGCTGATTGAAGAGTATGAGCATTGGCTGGTGCTGCTCCGGCCGGCGCAGCCCACGCTCGGCAGCCTGATCCTGGCGGCGAAAAGCGAGGCGGCGAGCTTAGCGGACCTGCCGCCGGAGGCCTTTGCCGAGCTGCAGCGGGTGGTGACGGAGATCGAAAAGGCGCTCGGCGCCGCGATCCGCCATGAGAAGATCAACTATCTGATGCTGATGATGGTGGATCCGCACGTCCACTTCCATGTCATTCCCCGCTACGAGGGCGAGCGGAGCGCCTGCGGGATGACGGTGACGGACGCTGGGTGGCCGAAGGTGCCGGCGCTGGGCGAGGCGGTGACGCTGGGGCCCGGGCAGGTCGAGGCGCTGGTCGGGTATCTCAAGAAATATTGGTAAGCCGTCATTTCCGGACCTGATCCGGAATCCATGAACGCTGCCGCACGAAATCCGGCACCGCCCGTGTTCATGGATTCCGGCTTTCGCCGGAATGACGGGCAAGCCACCGCGCCGTCAGCGCCTTCGCCGCCTCGACGTCTTCGGGGAAGTCGACCTCCTGCCACTCCTCGCCCCTGATCGAGACGGCGCGCACGTCGGCGCCCGCCCGGGCGAGCGCGTCGACGGCGCGCAAATACCAGCGGCGGGTGCCGTCGGGCTGGCGCATCATCGCCTCGACCTGATCGGCGAACAGGCGCGGGCCTGCGCCGCGGAAAGCAAGGAGGCCGATCGACTCGGCGTTATACTGCCCCGCCTCCAGCGCCTTGCCGATGCGCAGCAGACGGTCGCCGTCCCGGAGCACCTTCATGTCGTCGGCGTCGTAGCTCTCCTTCTCGTCGACGGTGACGGCGACGGGGCCGGTCTTCGCGTCGAGCACACGGCGGAGCAGCGCCGGCGAGACCAGCGTGTCGCCGTTGAGGAGCAGAGTATCGCGGTCGAGCTCGGCGCGGGCCATCCAGACCGAGCCGAGATTGTCGGCGACATGATAGAAGGGATTGAACAGAGTCCGCACGCCCGGGCGGGCCGCCGTCACTTCGGCGACTTTCTCCTCCGCGAAGCCGGTGACGACGACGATGTCGCCGACGCCCGCGCCCTGGAGCGCGTCGAGCTGCCATTCGAGCAGGCTCCGGCCGTTCAGGTCGATGAGGCATTTCGGCCTCTTCGCGGTCAGCGGCAGGAGGCGCGAGCCCTTGCCTGCGCTTAGGATGATGGCTTTGCCGATGGTCATCAAAAAGGCCGCATTCCCGACGCCGCGGCCCAATGCGCGGCACTCCCGAAGCGCGCTGTTAGGTTTTGACTTGGGCAAAGTTAGGGCGGGGCTCGACGCGACCGGGTTTCCCGCCATTACGGAGGAAGCCGGAGCCGAGGACGGCCGAAGGTCGATCCCGGATCAAGTCCGGCACGACGGGTTCGCGCAGAATCGCACCGAACCGATTTTGCCAATTTTGCCAATTGGATGGCATAAAACGGGAATAGGTTTGACAGCGCCCGCCTTTCCGGGGAGCGTTCGCGCATGCACCGCCTTGACCGAGCGAGTCGGCCGGCGGCGCGCTTCACAATCTTGGAGGGGATTACATAGTGGCAGTTCAAAAACTAAGCTTGCGCCTCGGCGGTTTGGGCCAGGACGAACAGGCCTCGCTCGACGGCGTGCTGATCAGCGACGCTCCGGCGTTCCGGCTCGAGGACTTCGCCGGCGTCGCGACCTGGGGCGGCAAGCCGATCTTCAACCAGCAGGAGGTGATCGGGCAACTCGACACCGGGCGCCATATCGCGACGCCGAACGGTGTCATCACCTACAGCTTCCTCGACGGCCCGACCGCCACCGGCCTCTACAACAGCCCGAGATATCAGTCGGTCGGTCTCACCGACGGCTTCGGCTACAGCCCGTTCAACGCGGGCCAGAAGGCGGTCGCGCGCGAGGCGATGGTGCTTTGGGACGATCTGATCCCGCAGGATATCGTCGAGACGAACGGCAACGGCGCCGACATCGTCCTTGCCAACACGGTCACCGGCCCGGCCCAGGCGCATGCCTATCTTTCCGGCAACGGCCCCAAGTTCCAGGGCGACATCTGGACCGCCGATCCCAGCGTCAACTGGATGAACAACTGGCTTCAATATGACGGCTACGGCCGCACCACCCTGATCCACGAGGCGGGCCACTCGCTCGGCCTCAACCATCCGGGCAATTACAATTTCGGCCGCGATTCCGATGGCGACGGATTCGCCGACCCGATCACTTATGCCGTCGACGCCGAATATGCGCAGGACACGCTCGAATATTCGATCATGTCCTATTTCGACTCGGCCTACACCGGCTCCCAGCAGATCAACGCGGCGTTGTTCCTCATCGGCAGCCCGCAGACGCCGCTCCTGCACGACATCCTGACGATCCAGTCGATCTACGGCGCCGATCCGACGACCCGGGCGGGCGACACCAATTATTTCTCCAATTCGAACGCCGGCAACGCGGTCTACGACCTCGCCGCCAATCCCTATCCCTATCTGTCGGTCTACGATGCCGGCGGCGAGGACACGTTCGACTTCTCGACGGCGAACCGAAGCGTGTTCATCGACCTTCGGCCGGGCTCCTTCAGCTCCGCGGCCAAGGGCGCGGTGACGCTCGAGCAGGCGAACTCGATCATCACCGAGTTCAACAACGCCACCGACGCCAGCCAGGGCCAGGGCGACTTCGCGCTCTACACCTCGCAGGCGCAGGTCGATGCCGACGCCGACTACCTCGGCACGCTCGGCCACAACCGGGTGCTGAACGATACCGGCGTCGCCGGCATCTTCGCCACCAGCCACCGCAACATCTCGATCGCCTACAACACGATCATCGAGAATGCGAACGGCGGCTCGGCGCGCGACTATCTCTACGGCAACGACGTCTCGAATAAGCTGAACGGCAACGGCGGCAACGACGTTCTCGACGGCGCCAAGGGTAACGACATCCTCTCCGGCGGCGCCGGCGCGGACGAGTTCCGGGTGAGCGAGACCGGCTATGGCGACGAGATCCTCGACTTCACCAGCGGGGTCGACAGGATCCGCCTGAGCGAGATCGACGCCGATAGCGGCGTTGCCGGCAACCAGGCCTTCACGTTCGTCGGCAACAGCGCCTTCAGCGGCACCGCCGGCGAGCTCAGGACCTACAGCCAGGGCGGCGACAATTACGTCGCCGGCGACGTGAACGGCGACGGCCTCGCCGACTTCACGATCAACGTCAACAACGCCAATGTCGTCGTGACCGACTTCTTCCTTTAAGAAGCGAGGACCGACGCAAGGGAGGGCCTGCCGCAACGCGGCGGGCCCTTTCCTTTTGCCCGCGCCATGAGCAGGCACGCCATGCCCCCGGCATGGCTGCGGATGTGCTGGGGACTCCCCACCCGCTCATCCCTCCCTGCCGGGGAGGGGAGAAGCGGGCGTGGCGGATCGGCAACGGCAGCGAGATTAACGGCCGGGCCGCGCAATTTTCGATGGCTCCCACGTGTCGTAGCTGTGATGGAATTGCGACATGGGGCAATGGACCGCGATCGTGCTGGCCGGACGCCGGCCGGGTGAGGACGGCTTCGCGGCGTCGCACGGCGTCGCGGCGAAGGCGCTGATCCGCGCCGGCGGCGAGCCGATGCTGGGCCGGGTGGCCCGGACCCTGCTCGCCTCCCCCTCGATCGGCCGGATCGTCGTGCTCGCCCAGGAAGCGGACACGCTTCTGACCGGCGATCTTGAATGGATGGCGGCCGACCCCAGGATCGCCACGGACGAAGCGGGCGACGGCATCTCGGTGAGCGTCAGCCGGCTCGCCGGAACCGAGGCGGCGCCCTATCCGGTGCTGGTCACCACCGCCGACCATCCGCTGCTGCAGCCCCGGATGGTCGAGACCTTCATCGCCGGGGCCGGCGGAGCGGACGTGGCCTTCGCGATGGTGGAGCGCAGGACCGTCGAGCAGGCCCACCCGGACACGAGACGGACCTGGCTCAAGGCCGCGGACGGCCATTTCAGCGGCGCCAATCTGTTCGCCCTGATGACCCCGCAATCGAAGCGCGGGAGCGATTTCTGGGCCCGGGCCGAAAAGGACCGCAAGCGCACCTTGAAGCTCCTGAGCTTCCTGGGGCTCGGGATCTTCCTTCGGGCCGTCACCCGAACCATCTCGCTCGAAGGCGCGGCCGAGCGCGTGGGACGGAAGGCGGGATTCCGGCTGAAAGCGGTGCTGCTTCCCTTCGCCGAAGCGGCGATCGACGTCGACAAGCCGTCGGATCTCGAGCTGGCCGAGCGGATCCTGGCGAAGCGGGCAGGCTAAGGGCGGAACGGCATGCTCCGTCATCCGGGCGAAGGCCGGGCTCCATGAACTCGGGGCGTTGGCAAATAGTCTCGGCGGCCCGTGTTCGCCGGAATGACGGAAGGGGGCTACCAGCCGCCGCCGCCTCCGCCTCCTCCGCCGCCGCCGGACGATCCCCCGCCCCCCGATCCGCCGCTGGAGCCCGGTGCGGCCGAGGCCGAGGAAATGGTGCTGGCGAGCGAGCCGCCGACGCTGTCCGCGAAATCGCCCGGGTCGTTCCACGGATCGGAATGGCCTGAATACCAGCCCATCGACTGAGCCTGGCCCGAGGCGGCGGAGGCGGCGAGGACCGAGGTGAAGCGCGAGGCCCAGTCGTTCTCGACCTTGAGGGCGATCGCGTAAGGGAGGTAGCGCTCGAACAGTTCGGGCGTCTTCTCGGGCGGATGCATCGTCTCGAGCCGCTCCTCCTCGGCGACCGAAAGATAGTGGCGGAAGCCGGCGATCCGGTCGAGCACCGCGCGCCCCTCGCGGGTCGGCGCGGCCATCCAGCTGAAGGCGGTGAGAACGACCGGAAGGGCGAGGAGCGGAATCGCCAGCGGGATGAGGCGCCTGAACTCGCCGTAGGCGACGAGGCTCTCGAAGGCATTGCCGATGGTGACGATTCCGGCGACGAGCCCGATCACGCCGAGGACGGCGGCGGATATCTTGGCCGACATCGCCTTCGTTCCGTACCGGCGGCCGGACAGGAAATAGAGACCCAGAGCGGCGGCCGGAAGGAGCAGGGCCGCGGTGGCGGCGAGGATGTCGTTGCGGCCGTAATCGTCCGGCGCCGAGAGCAGGACGACCGCCGCCGGGAGAGCGAGCGCCGCGACCATCAGGACGAGCCCGCGGATGGCCCAGATCCGGTTGCGCACGAAGAGACGGCCTTCGTAATTCCGCTTCAGCCCGGCCTCGAGCGCGTCCTTGGCGCCGCTGAAGGCGGCGTGGTTCTTCTGCTCCATC
>JASLBD010000150.1 GCA_030146745.1 Allosphingosinicella sp.
TTCCTGCCCGGGTGGGAGGAAGGCGTGTTTCCGTCGCAGCGGGCGATGGACGAAGGGGGGCTTGCGAGCCTGGAGGAGGAACGCCGCCTGGCTTACGTCGCGATCACCCGGGCAAGGGTGAGCTGCACGATCATCCACGCCGCCAACCGCCGAATCTACGGCCAGTGGACCAGCTCCATCCCCAGCCGCTTCATCGCGGAGCTCCCCGACGCCCATGTCGAGCAGGAGCAGACGATGTCGGGCGGCGAGAGCCTGTGGCGGGCGAACTGGTCGGAACGGGCCGACCCGTTCGCCGACGTGGCTCGGGGGAGCGGGCGCGGACCGGGTTGGCGGAGGGCGGTGACCGGAGGGTTCGAGCGAACGCCGCCGCGAGTGATGGAGGCGCGGGCGAGCGCGGTGAGCCTGGGCAACCCGGGGCGAGGCGACATCGCCGTGGGCCAACGCGTCTTCCACGCCAAGTTCGGCTACGGCAAGGTGGCGGAGATCGAGGGCAACAAACTGGAGATCGACTTCGAGCACGCGGGAAGGAAGCGGGTGCTCGACAGCTTTGTGGATTTGGCATGAGGGTGCCCGGATTCCTGCAGTCACAGAAACTCATTTGAGCTTTGAGATTGGAATGTTAGGCTATCTCTCAAGTAGCAATTGCAATATTAGTTTATAAATAAGCTAAGTTCCGATTGGATCGCCTGATGAGCATTAAACCCACGACAAGGTCTGTCCCAGCTCCGAGAGGGCTGAGAATCCAGAAATGGAAGGAGTTTCTGGATTGGACCGATATTCACAGCGACTCTAGGTGGGTTTTTCGAGGTCTTGGAGATAGAGATTTCGCCTTGCTGCCTTCGGCTGGGCGCGGGCCTGACTATCAACCCGTCCACGAGCAAGCGGTGTTTGAATTGTTCCGAAAGCGAGTGCCTGAGTTCGCTATCGACCCAGAGATGCCTAGACTTGACCTATTGGCTATCGCACAACACCACGGCATTCCGACCCGATTGCTCGATTGGACGAGCAACCCATTGGTTGCCGCCTTCTTTGCCGTCACTGCCTCACCCGGGTCAAAAACTATGAGGCGCGTTACGTCTTCGGGGCGAGCATCTCCGACTGACGTCGTCGCGACGCCGGAGGCAGGGGACGTGACGGCTCGCGTTGTTGCCGTTCGCGTACGGCAGAACCGAGTGCTTCGCGCGCTAGAGGATCCATTCTCCGTTGCAGATGTCAGCTACTTCTGGCCACGGGCAGTGGCAAGCCGTATCACCTCTCAAGGAGGGGTGTTCACCGTACACCCCCGTCCGAACGAGCCATGGCAGGAACCGCTGACGAATCCCGCCCGTATTTTTGATATTCCGGGACCCATGCGAAGGTATTTTCAACGACGATTGTATTACCTCGGCGTGCATGACCACATGATAATGGGAGGTCTGGATGGCGTAGGGGCCAAACTCAGGTGGCAATACACGGCCCGCACAGGCTTGGGAGCAGTTTGATGAACACTCAGAATCCCGCCGTCCAGTTAGTGCAGGTGGATGATATCGTTTTTATCCGTGCTGTAACTGAAGCAGCCTCGACTCTGTCCTACGACGAATTCGTCAAGCTTTCTATCGGTGATGACGTCAGTGAATTGTCAAGTAACACTATTTTTGAAGGATTAGAGATTAGTCCCGACGCCATTTTCAAGTCAGGAGCTGAGGGATTTGAAGCTTCGGGGATTGTGTACGTTGAACTGAATTACGGCGGAACTCGCGATCCCGTCTCCATGCCGGATTCTTATCCGGCAGTTGTGAAGGGAACGTATGGTAACGGCAAAGCAGAGATCGAAGAGATTGATGTGGATACGAGCAGTTTCTACGAGTAGGTCATTGCCGTTGAGCAGGTTGCTCGCCGCCTGACGCGTCACTCGCGGCCGCTCGGCCAGCGCGGTGACGCTGAGCCCCGCCGGCTCGACGATCTGCGCCCGCAGCCACAGGCCCGGATGCACCGCGATGCTGTGGTGAAGCTTGATCGCCATCAGTGATAATCCTCCAGGTTTCGACACGCGGTTCCCCTCTCCCGTCCTGCACGGGAGAGGAGGGGCCCGCCGCTAAGCGGTGGGAGGTGAGGGTCTTGCTGAGTCTGCGGTCTTCCACTCTTCGTATGCAGCGGGCAGCTCCCGCTCCTGCCATTCGTCCAGCGGTTCGTTCTCCCGCGTGAACAGCTCCAGCGTCTCCTGAATGACCTCGCCCGCACTGACATTGCGGCCGGACGCGACCCGTGCGGCGACGATCTCCGCCAGCTCTTCGGGAAGCTTGGTGCTCAGCCGGCTTGAGCCCATCGCTCTATCCCTGGCCTTTGACCGCGTGCCGGCTATTCTGCCGCGTCACGTCGCTCCCGGCTCCGGGCCTGCTCACGCTTGATCCGGAGCAAAGTGAGGCCGACGAAGGCGAGGATTCCGGCCCCGACGATGGCGGGAGCGAGTTGATTCAATCCGTCCATGTCACATCTCCGCCTCGATCATCACCAGCGCTTTCACGCTGACCCACATAAGCGCGCCCCCGAAGAGAAGCCATAACAGTGCATATTCGTCGAGGCCCATCAGGAACCACTGACCCGCGCCCGCCGCTGCGATGGTCAGGCCCGCATTGCCTGCGAGAGTCGAGGCGGCCTTGATCTGCTCATTGCGCTGCAAAAGCTCCGAGCGGCTCCTCTCGTCCATTCCGCGAAATATAGTGCCAAGCGAAGATACCAGTCCAGAAAAAGGGTGCAGCGACAGTCGCTTATCCGAAGTTCGTATAAGGTACGGGTCGAACGCCCTGTCAGGTCGCGGCGGTGTTCATGGATCCCGGATCAAGCCCGGGATGACGAGCCAGGCACGGCCCGAACCTCGAATCCTTAATCTTCTGAGCTTGGCCCGGACACGCCATCTCGACCCTCGCTCTGCCCTCAACAACAGCATTGTAAAAAGTATTTATTCGTGTTATGTTCTTCTTGGAGTCGTGCTATGAATAGCGATGCGAAGAGGAATGCGGCTGCGGCAGAGCCGAGGGTCCATGTGCCGCGACCCGGCGCTGCGGCCACTTTCGCCGTCTGTACCAGAGCGGAGCCCGTTTCCGCCTCCGAGAAGTTCAGGAAAAAGGCTGAGACCGTGAACTTCGTGAACTTCACCGGTCGTACACGCCGACAGGCTCGTGTCGCGTCCACTTCGTCCACTTCGTCCGTTTCCGGACAGCGGCGGCGGCGAAGCCGAACCGGTTGCCCCAACCCGCGCCCGCCCCTAAGCGCCCGCAATGGCCCCCGCCGCCCCTCACCCCTTCCGCATCGCCAATTTCCGCTATTACTGGACGGCCCGCCTGACCGCGACGCTCGCCCAGTCGGCGATGATGCTGATCATCGGCTGGCAGGTCTACAATATCGCCCGCGCCGACGGGCTCGGTATCGCCGCCGCCTCGGCCCGGCTCGGGCTCATCGGCCTCATCCAGTTCCTGCCTCTGTTCGCTCTCACTCCGGTCACCGGCTGGGTCGCCGACCGGATCGACCGGCGGCAGATCGCGCGGGCCACCATCGCCCTCCAGATCCTCGGCGCGGCCGTCCTCGCCTGGGCCACCTGGGCTGGAACGATCGATCTCCTCATTCTCTATTCGGTCGCCTTCCTGCTCGGAATCGCCCGAGCCTTCTCCGGTCCGGCACTGGGCGCCCTGGCCCCGAACCTGGTGCCTCGCGAGTCGCTGCCCAACGCGATCGCACTCTCATCCATCTCGTGGCAGGCGGGGATGGTCGCCGGCCCGGGCCTCGGGGGCTATCTTTACGCCTGGGTTCCGGAGGCTTCCTATATCGGCGCCGCCCTGCTCTTCACCGTCTCGCTCCTCTGCCTGTTCCTGATCGGCCCGGTGCCTCGCCCCGAGGTCGACCGGAGCCGCCACCCGATCCGCCAGATGGTCGACGGCCTCGCCTATGTCCGGACCAACCGGCTGGTGCTCGCCGCCATCACCCTCGACCTCTTCGCCGTCTTCCTCGCCGGAGCGACCGCTTTGCTTCCCGTCTATGCCCGAGACATCCTCCAGGTCGGGCCGGAGGGGCTCGCCCAGCTC